>JAOPXF010000299.1 GCA_025965295.1 Nocardioides sp. | reverse complement strand
TGGGCGTGCGGGACCGGGTCCTCGTCGCCGGTGAACACCTTGCCGGCCACCAGGCCGGCGAAGTGCGCCATGTCGACCATCAAGGTGGCGCCGACCTCGTCGGCGATCTCGCGCATCTTGGCGAAGTTCACCCGGCGGGGGTACGCCGAGTAGCCGGCCACCAGGATCAGCGGCTTGAACTCGCGGGCCTTGGCCGCGACCGCGTCGTAGTCGAGCAGGCCGGTCTCGGGGTCGGTGCCGTACTGCTGCTGGTGGAACATCTTGCCGCTGATGTTGGGGCGGAAGCCATGGGTGAGGTGGCCGCCGGCGTCCAGGCTCATGCCGAGCAGGCGCTGGTTGCCGAGCTCGTGGCGCAGCGTCTCCCAGTCCTCGGGAGTCAGGTCGTTGACGTTCTTGGCGCCGTACTTCTCGAGCCAAGGGCCCTCGACCCGGTGGGCCAGGATCGACCAGAAGGCGACCAGGTTGGCGTCGATGCCCGAGTGCGGCTGGACGTAGGCGTACTCGGCGCCGAACAGCTCCCGGGCGTGCTCGGCAGCGACGGTCTCGACGGTGTCGACGTTCTGGCAACCGGCGTAGAAGCGGTGCCCGACGGTGCCCTCGGCGTACTTGTCGCTGAGCCAGGTGCCCATCGTGAGCAGGGTCGCCAGCGAGGCGTAGTTCTCGCTCGCGATCAGCTTGAGCGAGCTGCGCTGGTCGGCCAGCTCCTGACGGGTCGCGTCCGCGATACGGGGCTCGACCGAGGCGATGACCTCGAGAGCTTGGGAGTAGGCGCTGCTGGTGAGGGCATTCATGTCGGCCATGGGATCAGCCTAGTGAGGCCGCGGCGGCGGCGCCGAATCATCGCTCGACGGTGGAACACACGCGGTCCAGGAAGCGCAGCAGCAGCCGCTGCTGCGCCCTGGAGGGCGGCACCAGGCGCGAGATACCGGGACCGCCGTCGAGACTCAAAAACGCCCGGAACAGGAACGTCTGGGTGCTCTGCCCGCGCGAGTGCGGGTCGCAGCGGCCGCCGTCGCGCACCAGCAGGGGCAGCGCGACCCGCCGCCGTGCGGGCGGGAGCGCCATGGCGTCGCCGCCCTCCGGGAGCGACAGGTCGAAGAGCACCGACCCCTCGATCTGGGTGACCCCGACCGCGGGTCCGGCAGCGCCCTCGTCCCCCGGTCGGGTGAGCACCAGCAAGCCCAGGAGCACCGGCCGGCCGTCGCGGCTGGCCGGGCGCCAGCGGTCGCCGTACGAGACCGTCGCCGCGGCATCGAGCAGCCGGGCCTGGCAGGTGGTCCCGTGGATCCGGGTCAGGAACCGCACCCCGTCGTCGGTCAGCGCCCGGCGGAGCACACCCCGGTCGGTGACGGCCACGCCGACCATCGGGGCCCGGTCGACGGCAGCCGCGCAGACAGCGGGCGGCAGGCGGTAGCGCAGGTCGACGGTCTGCCCGGCCGGGACGTCGTAGTCGACCCGCTGCAGCTGCTCGGGGTAGCCCGGCCAGTCGAGGGAGACCGACCGCACGTGCAGCGAACGGCCGGTGCCGTTGACGACCCGGATCTGCGCGCGGTGGGTGCCCTCGTCGATCCGCTGCTGCACGAAGGACAGGTGCACGCCGGGCGGCACCGGGATGGGCGTGACCACGATGGTGCGCGGCGCCGTGGGCGCCACCTCCGGAGGAGGCGTCCGGCCGGGACCGCCGCAGGCACCGAGGACCAGGGCCAGGGCCGCCCACACCGGTGCACGCGTCGTCACGACCGGGATCCTCCCACCGGCGAGCGTGACCTGCGCCACGTTCGCGCCGTACCCCCTGGACTTTCGTCCATCATTCGGACATTGGTCTCATCTCATGAGATTTCGCCTTGTGGATCCCGTGTCCGGCCCGTGAGACTGACTCCCATGATCAGCGTTGCGGCTCCCCTCTTCCTCGTGGTTCGACGCCACGTGGACCTCGGGCGCACCCGCAGCATGATGTGTTGGCCCTCCTGACCGTCGCCGTCCTCCCCGCGAGCACGACGACCCGCCCGCCGGACAATCCCCCGGGCGCCCGGTCCGGAAGGCCAACCCGACGACGAGGTCGGGCCCTGACGAGTCGCGCGTCTCACAACCGCCAAGGATCCGCTCCTCATGAATGACCAGGCTGCCACCCCCCGCGTCTCCCGCCCGCGTCCCAAGCGCGGTGAGGGCCAGTGGGCTCTGGGCTACCGAGAGCCCCTGAACAAGAACGAGCAGTCCAAGAAGGACGACAACCCGCTCAACGTCCAGGCGCGCATCCTGAACATCTACTCCAAGCGGGGCTTCGCCTCGATCGACCCCGCCGACCTGCGCGGCCGCTTCCGCTGGATGGGGCTCTACACCCAGCGCGCCCCCGGCTTCGACGGCGGCAAGACCGCGATGCTGGAGGAGGAGGAGCTCGACGACGAGTTCTTCATGATGCGCGTCCGCAGCGACGGCGCCCTGCTGTCGGCCGCGACCGTCCGCGCCCTCGGCACCATCGGCCAGGACTTCGCCCGCGACACCGCCGACGTGACCGACCGCGAGAACATCCAGTACCACTGGATCCGCATCGAGGACGTCCCCACCATCTGGGAGCGGCTCGAGTCGGCCGGCCTCAGCACGCTGGAGGCGTGCGGCGACTCCCCGCGCCCGTTCCTCGGCTCCCCGGTCGCCGGCGTCGCGGCCGACGAGATCATCGACGGCAGCTCCGCGCTCGACGAGATCAAGCGCCGCTACATCGGCAACCCCGACTTCTCGAACCTGCCCCGCAAGTTCAAGACCGCCCTGACCGGCCACCCGTCGCACGACGTGTCGCCGGAGACCAACGACGTCTCGTTCGTCGGCACGATCCACCCCGAGCACGGCCCCGGCTTCGACCTCTGGGTCGGCGGCGGCCTGTCCACCAACCCGATGCTCGCCCAGAAGCTCGGCGTCTGGATCCCGCTCGACGAGGTGGCCGACGCCTGGGAGGGCGTGGCCTCGGTCTTCCGTGACTACGGCTACCGCCGGCTGCGCTCGCGGGCCCGCCTGAAGTTCCTCGTCCAGGACTTGGGCGTGGAGAAGTTCCGCGAGATCCTCGAGACCGAGTACCTGAAGCGGGAGCTCGTCTCCAACCCCTCCCCGGAGGCCCCGGTCGAGCACCGC
>JAOPXF010000245.1 GCA_025965295.1 Nocardioides sp. | reverse complement strand
GGTACGTCACCGCCGACATCCGCTTCGTGATGATCGCAGGACTCGCGTTCTCGATCGCCGCGCTCGCCGGCTACAGCAGCCTCATCTGGTTCATCCTCGGCGCCATGATGATCGGCGGCATCCTGGCCCGCCTCGGCAGCGACGGCACCGAGGTCGAGGGCACGGTCGTCGGCTTCGCGGCACCGACCGTCTACGTCATCGCCCTCTGGACCGCGTTCAACCTGCTGCTCCTGCACCACCCGTTCGCGTGGATCACCGCCAGCAGCGACGCCGCCGCCTCCGGTGGCCTCGACAGCATCTCCGTCGTCGAGCTGCTGCGCGCCACCGGCGACCTGGTCTTCTACGGCGCGCCGCTGGCGATCGTGGTCCTGCCCGCCCTGATCTTCACCGGTTTCGCGCGCGGCAACTCCTTCGCGCTGTGGCTCGGCGTGCTGCTGGCCGGCTCGATCCTGCTGCCGGCCGGAGCGGTCGCGCTCAAGCTCACCGACTCGCCGATGCTGATGCGCAACGCGCTGCCGATCCTGCTCTTCGCCGTGATCGGCGCGATCTGGCTGGCCAGGTCCGCGGACGCCGGGAACACCCTGGTGACCGCGCTGCTGGTGCTCGGCCTGCTGGTCAGCATCCCGTGGACGTTCCAGGCCATGAAGACCTACCGCTACCAGAACCTCGAGTCGTCGTTCGCCGCGGCCGTCTCGACGCGCCAGTCGCAGGAGGGCGCCCAGACCAGCAACGGTGAGGTCGTCGGCATCGTCTCCGAGCAGGCGATGGCGGACTACATCATCAACAACGTCACTCGCCGCAGCTCGATCCTCACCGACAACGCCCAGACGTACGGCGTGATGCTGCTGACCGGCCGCCCCGACCTGTTCTTCGACCGGGTCGACGAGAGCGACGGTCCCTGGAAGAAGGCGGCCACCGACCCCGCGTCGTACGTCGACTACATGCTGCTCTCGACCAACTCCTCCGGCGACCTGCTCAGCCGGCTCTACCCGGACGCCGCGAGCGGGTCCGACGGCCTGCTGCCCGTGGTCTACCGGACCCAGCGCTACGTGCTGGTGCAGGTCCCGACCGGCTACACGTTCGGGTCGAACAACCTCGCCCAGGGCACCGGGTTCCAGTCATGAGCCATGACAAGCCCTCGCTGATCGCGCCGCCGCCCTCGGTCGGCGACGTGCTCACCTCGCTGACCGCCGACGAGCCTCGGATCGGCCGCGTCGACTTCTCGACCCGGCTCGCCGCGGAGGCCGAGGCGAAGGCCGCGGCAACCGATGCCGCCGTGGAGGAGGCCGCACCCGAGCCGACCCAGGACGTCGCGGAGGCGGAGGGGACAGCGGAGGAGCCCGAGATCCCGGCCGAGGTGGCCGAGCCCCCGGCCGAGGCGGCCGAGCTCCCCGCCCCGGTGGTAGAGCCCGTCGAGAGCACGCCCCAGCCGCCCGCGCCGCGGGCGCCCGGCACGGTGGCCCACGAGGTGCCCAGCGACCTGGTCCGGTCCGTCGGCGAGGTCGCGGACGCCGTCGTGGCCCGGATGCACCAGGCCGAGGCCGCCGCCCAGCAGCACCTCGCCGCCGTGGAGGCCGAGGCGCTGCGCCGCTGCGAGCTGTTGACGGCGCAGGCCGAGCTCGACGCCGAGCTGGTCCGGCTGCACGCGCGCCGCGAGGCGCACGCGATCATCACCGCCGCCCGGATGCGGGCCGGCGACGGCTCCCCGGACGCGGAGAGCACCGCGCTGATCGAGATGGGGGACGCGCTCGCCCACGTCGCCGAGACCACCGAGACCGCGCTCGCTCCCAAGAAGAAGCGCGCTCCCCGACGTATCGAGAAGCCGTGAAAGCCCCACTGCGGCCCCGCGCCGCCGCCGCCGTCCTGGCGGTCACGGCCGTGCTCCTCGCCGGCTGTGGCAGCAGCGACTCCGGTGACGCCACCGGCCGGTCGGGCACGGTCGCGCTCACCGTCAACCCCACCGAGGGCTCCTCGCAGCTGCCCGTGCCGGAGCGCCGCTTCTTCAGCGACTCCTCGCCGTGGAACGCCCGCGTCGACAGCGGCCGCACCGACCCGCGCTCGGCACGGATGATCAGCGAGGCCCGCGAGCGGGTCGGCGTCATCGAGCGCGCCGGTAGCCAGGCTCCGATCACCGAGCGCCGCCAGGTCAACGCCGGCCTCTACATCAACACCGAGGCCTGGACGACACCGGTGGTGGCTGGCGGTCAGCCCACGTCGCTGGTCTGCCGCCAGCTCGTCTGCGGGGACGGCCAGGACAACATGATCCTGAACATCCCCGACGACGTGGACCCGGACCCCCGCTACGACGGCTGGTTCACGGTCTTCGACACCAACTCGTCCGTGGCCTACGACCTGTGGCGCGCCCGCCGCGAGGACGACGGCAGCATCTCCTACCACTTCATGCGCAAGTGGGACCTGAACGGACCCGGCTACAGCCAGCCGCAGGTCGTGGCCGCACGCGGCTCCGGGCTGCCGCTGTTCGCCGGCCTGATCCGTCCGGGCGAGCTGGAGTCCGGCGAGATCCAGCACGCGCTGGCGATCAGCGTGCCGGGACCGGCCCAGAACTTCTTCGTCCAGCCGGCTTCGTCCACGGACGGCAACGGCCGGACGACCTCGCTCCCCGAGGGTGCCCGGATCCGCCTGAAGGCCAACGTCGTGCTCCCGCAGCCGGTCGACCCCCGCACCGGCAGGACGATCAGGCTCACCGCCCAGCAGCAGCGGCTGGCGGACGCGATCGTGGCGTGCCTGCGCACGTACGGCGCCATCGTCGTCGACCGCGCCGCCGTGCCGACCCTCTACGCCCAGCGCGACGTCACCAGCGGGCTGATCCGGGGCAACGAGCTCCAGGGCCTGCGCCTGGACGACTTCGAGGTCATGCGGCTCGGGCGCCAGTACCAGTACCCCCCGGACAGCGAGGGGACCGCGGGCACCTCACCGTCGCCCTCGGTCACCACCACCGAGGGGGCATCGTGACCAGGCGTCACTCCTTGATCGTGCTCGCGCTCTCCGCGCTCGTGATCCTGACCGGGTGCAGCGGGCAGTCCCAGGACGCGACCGACGTGGTCAGCGACCAGCAGGCCCGGGCCTACCAGCGGGAGGTCGCCGAGAAGGAGCGCCTCGCCAAGGCGGCCGAGGACCTTCCGTCCCGCCCCTCGGGCGTCGTGGACGTCGACGGCTCCACCCGCGGCTCGCTCACCTCGGGCGAGGCGACCCGCTACGAGGCGAGCGGCACGAGCACCCAGGTCAACGTCGCCGACAACGGCGAGGACCAGGCCTTCCAGGAGCTCTGCTCGGGGCGGATCGACCTCGTCGACTCCGCCCGGCCGATCAGTCGCGCCGAGTGGGACGCCTGCCGCAGCGTCGGGCTGGACGTCGTCCAGTTCCAGATCGCCGCGGAGGCGATCGTGGTCGCGATCAAGTCCGAGACCGATGTGGGCGGCGACTGCCTGACGGTCGACCAGGTCCGCGACATCTACAAGGCCGGCTCGCCCGTCGTGAACTGGTCGCAGGTCGGGCTGGACGACGTGCCCCTCAAGGTCGGCGGGCCCAACCAGGACAACAACGCCTTCGGGTTCTTCGGCCGCTACGTGCTCGACGCACCGCAGCCCGCCCTGACCAACCTGCGCTCGGACTACTCGTCGTTCGAGAACGACGAGGGTGCCCGGCTCTTCGTCGTCGGCAGCCGGCGCGACGAGCGGGTCGCCAACCTGTTCATCGACCTCAGCCGGCGCCGCGCCCAGGTCAAGGAGATGCTGACCGGAGCCCGCGAGCAGGTCTCGTCGGCGCTCGAGGAGCTTGCCGCGGCCCGGGCCGAGCGCCAGAAGGGCATCCGCGACAAGCGCAGCCAGGCCGACCAGGCCAAGGACATCGCCCGGGTGAACGCGGCGCTCGACGTACGCCGCACGGCGAAGCGGAAGGTCGACCGGATCAAGGAGCGCTACGACGCCGTCACCGTCCGTTTCCGCCGGACCATGGATGCCCGCAAGCTGGTCGCCGACTACCGCGGCCACGTGGCCTACTTCCGGTTCAGCTACTACGAGCTCTTCGAGGACCAGCTGCGCCCGTTCGAGATCACCCGCCCCGACGGCCAGCGCAACTGCATCTTCCCGAGCCAGCGCACGATCACGAGCGGGGAGTATCCCCTCGCGCGTCAGCTGCTGATCACGACCACGACGCGGTCCCTGGCTCGGCGCGAGGTCAGCGACCTCCTCAAGCACTACCTCGCCCGGGCCCAGGACGCGGCCGTGGCCGCACGGCTGGTGCCGCTCCCCGACGACACCGTCCTGCTGCAGCGGTCCTGGCTCACCGGCGACTCCGCTCCCCAGCTGGTGAGCCCCGACGACAGCGCCTCCGAGCCGTCGTCACCCACCGAGAGCGAGAAGCCGGCGCGATGATCCCACGTTCGCCGCTCCGCCTGTCCCTCCTCGGGCCGCTCGTCCTCGTCCTCGCCCTGGTCGGTGTCGTGCCGGCGCAGGCGGCGGGCGGTGGGCCCGGCCCGGACGCCGGTGCCCGTGCGGTCACCGAGAAGGTCCAGCGGGTCAGGGTGCTGTGGCAGGGCTTCCAGGCGCACCCGACGTACGTGAAGTCCGCGGTCGTGCCCGGCATCGGCAACCTCAAGCTGGTCTGCAAGCCGAACCTGACGATCGTCCGGCTCTTCGCGACCGACCGTCACGCCGAGACGCAGATGTGGATGTCCAAGTACGAGACGAAGAACGGCCACGACGTGGTCGCGGTCAAGAACGTCCGGATCTACACCTACGCGAACGCGAACGACGACGGCTCCGGCGGCACCGGCGCCTCGGCGCACGAGGGGCTCAACCAGAGGACGCCGATCGAGGACTTCGCCCAGGGTCACGCCGACGGCGTCATCAGCCAGCGCGTCGGCCGGAACAAGCCCGCCGCCGGTACCCTCACGGCGCCGGTGACGTCGTTCCGTCTCAGCTGGTACTGGGAACGGATGGCCTACGCCGGCAGCCAGTACTGCAAGATCAACATGGTGCTCCGCACGGTCTACGGCGGGCGGATCGGGATCAACTGGCACGGCGACGACGACGCCGCGGACCACAGCACGACCTCGACCGGGCTGCCCGGCTTCGGGGACGTCGACCTGCTCTGCGAGACCACCCGCGGGGGCGAGCAGACCGTGGCGCTGGCTCCGGCGGCCTACGACCCGGACACGGACCCCGAGCCACATCTCGCCTACGAGTACGTCACCGGCGAGGGTGCCGTCGAGGACCACGTCGAGACCGGAGACCTCGGGTACGACGACGTCACCGGCCTGCTGGGGCCGCTCGAGCTGCCCCGCAACGGGATGATGCGGCTCTGGTTCACGGTCGACGGGTTCACCCGCGGCTTCGGCCTGTCGTCGTACATGATCACGAACAACGCCGCGCACCCCGAGCTCAACCTGTGCGAGGTCGCTGTCGCCGAACTGCCGCCAGGGAGTGGCTGACCAGGTCCAGGACCGGCCACTCCCCCGACTCGATCTCGGCGAGCGGCACCCACGCCACGGCGTCGGTCGTCCCGTCGACCTCGACGACCCGCGGGTCCGCGTCGTCGGGCACCGTCGCCTCGAAGACCAGGTGCACGCCGTGGAAGTCCTCGTCGCGCCCCGAGGGGGCGGTCCCACCGACGTGCAGGTCGTGCACGTCGAGCAGGTCGCCGACGGTGCAGGGGACACCGCACTCCTCGAGCACCTCACGCTCCAGCGCCACCCGCGGCGTCTCGCCGTGGTCGACACCGCCCCCGGGGAGCGTCCAGGAGCCCGAGTGGAAGCCGCGCTCCGAGATGCGGGTGAGCAGCACCTGCCCGTCGCGGACGACCAGGGCGTAGGCCGCGATCCGCTGCACCTGGAACGGCTCATGGTCGGCCAGTGCCTCGAGGACCAGCGACACAGTCGGGAGGCTGCCGTCGAGCACCTTGTCGAGGGGCTGCCAGGCGGCCTCGGCCGTCGAGCCGTCGACCTCGACCACGTGCGGCTCGGGAGCATCGACCGGCACCCACCCGTCGTACACGATGCGCAACCCGAACGCGTCGACCCGCTTGCCCTGACGCCAGGCGTTCGGTTGGTGGATCGAGTAGACGTGGGCGGTCCGGCCCACGTCGGCGACCAGGCCGGTCTCCTCGTGGATCTCGCGGATCACGGCGTCACGGGGGTCCTCACCGTGCTCGATGCCGCCGCCCGGCAGGGTCCACAGCTCATCGTGCGTGAGCCGCTCGGAGAGCCGGGTCAGCAGGATGCGGTCGTCGCGCAGGATCACGGCGTACGCCGCGATCCGCTGTCGTTTCGGCAGGTTCGCCATGACTCCAACCTAGGACGTGTCTCCCGGGTCGCCGAGCGGCGGGCCCCACGTGGGGGGCACCGCCGCGCGCGGCACCGAGTCGTAGCCCAGCGCCTCCCGGCGGTCCGGGGCGTGCCCACCGAGGTGCGCCGGGTGCCAGGGGGCGTGCTCCCCGGTCCCCGGCCGGTGCACGGGGAGCCGCTGGAGGCGCTCC
>JAOPXF010000271.1 GCA_025965295.1 Nocardioides sp. | reverse complement strand
GGTCACGATCATGGTCTTGCCCGCGCCGGTCTCACCGGTGATCACGGTCAGGCCGGGGCCGAGCTCGAGGGTCGAGGAGTCGATGACGCCGAGCGAGGCGATCCGGATCTCCTCAAGCATCGGGGCCCTCGGCCGATTCGTCGGCCAGCCGGCGGCGGCGCTCGCTGGAGCCGCGCCAGCCCTCGACCGGCAGGCCGAACTTGGCCACCAGACGGTCGGTGAACGGCGCCTGGTGCAGCCGGACGAGGCGGACGGGCCGGTGGCCGCGGCGCACCTCGATGCGGGCACCCGGTGGCAGGTCGACCGCCCGTCGGCCGTCGCACCACAGCACGCCGGCGCCCTCGGTGCGGGCCAGCACCTCGACGGCGAGCACCGAGCTGGGCGAGACGACCATCGGCCGGGCGAACAACGCGTGCGCGCTGATCGGCACCATGAGCAGTGCCTCGACCTCGGGCCAGACGATCGGGCCGCCGGCGCTGAAGTTGTACGCCGTGGAGCCGGTGGGGGTCGCGCACACGACCCCGTCGCAGCCCCACCGGGACAGCGGCCGGCCGTCGATCTCGACGACGACCTCGAGCATCCGCTGGCGGGCGGCCTTCTCGACGCTGGCCTCGTTGAGCGCGAAGGTCGAGAACACGACCTCGCCGTCGCGGTGCACGGTCACGTCGAGGGTCAGCCGGTCCTCGGAGGTGTAGCGGCGGTGGACGATGGCGTCGATGGTCGACTCGACGTGGTCGTACTCGGCCTCTGCCAGGAATCCGACGTGCCCGAGGTTGACGCCCAGAACCGGGCAACCGCTGGCATGGGTGATCTCGGCGGCCCTCAGGATCGTGCCGTCGCCGCCGATGACCAGGGCCAGCTCGCAGTCGAGGGAGGCGTCCTGCTCCGCGTCGGCGAGCTCGAGGACCGGCGCGAACTCGCTGACGTCGAGCTCGAGGTCGGCCGCCTCGGTGGGCAACAGCCGGACCACGATCCCGTGGCCGGTGAGCGCCTTGCAGAAGGCGCGCGCGACGTCGCGGGCTTCGTCGCGCCCTGTGTGCGCCAGCATCAGGACGCGTCGGGTCGCTGCGGGTTCGCTGCTCGTCACGGGTCCACCTTCTCACCCGCGACCCCCAATGGGTCGGCAGCCACCACGACGCTGTGGATGTGCTCCGCGTCGACGCTGGCCGGGCCGTGGCGGAGCCAGAGGAAGAACTCGACGTTGCCCGACGGGCCCGGCAGCGGGCTGGTCGTGACCATCCGGGCACCCCAGCCGCGTGCGGCGGCAGCTGCGGCGACGGCATTCACCGCCTCGGCCCGGAGCTCCGGGTCTCGCACGACCCCGCCGCGACCGAGACGCTCCTTGCCCACCTCGAACTGCGGCTTGACCATGAGGGCGAGGTCGCCGTCCGGGACCGTCACCCCGATCAGGGCGTCGAGGACCAGCTCGAGGGAGATGAAGGACAGGTCGCCCACCACGACCTCGACCGGCCCCCCGATGGCCTCCGGCGTCAGCGCCCGCACGTTCATCCGGTCGTGGACCCGCACCCGCTCGTCCTGCTGGAGCTTCCAGGCCAGCTGCCCGTAGCCCACGTCGACGGCCACGACCTCCCCCGCGCCCGCACGCAGCAGGACGTCGGTGAACCCGCCCGTCGAGGCGCCGGCGTCGAGGCAGCGTCGGCCTTCGACGACAAGTCCCTCGGGAGCGAAGGCGGCGAGCGCGCCGGCGAGCTTGTGACCGCCGCGGGAGACGTAGTCGGGCCGGTCCGGGTTGTCGGCCACGACGATCGCGAGATCGGTGGTGACCCCGGTGGCTGGCTTGGTGGCGACCGCGCCGGACACCTTCACGCGCCCGTCCGCGATCAGCTCGCTGGCGTGCTCGCGGGAGCGGGCGAGACCGCGACGGACGAGCTCGGCGTCCAGCCGTAGGCGACGGGGTGACACGGTCGGGTCAGGAGGGCCCGGGCGGACCGGGCCGGTCGTCGAGCGCGCGGCGGAGCTGCTCCTGGGCGCTCTCGAAGACGCCGACGTGCTCCTCGACCGGGCGGTCCTCGAGCTCCTCGACGGCGGCGATCACCGCGTCGACGTCGGCCACGCCGGTGCGCACGCGCTCGGCGGCGGCGGGCTCGGCCCAGTCCTCGTCCGCGTCGTGGGGCTCCCGGTCCTCAGTCATGGTCCGAGGCTACCGTCACCGGGCGCCCGGTCAGGTCAGGGGCGCGGTGAGCCCGTCGGTGTCCACCGGGTCGCCGGCGGCGTCCAGGTGCGCCCAGGCGGCCTCGGCGACCACCCGCCACCAGTCGGCAGCGGCGCCGTCACCCTCGACGACCAGCCGTCCGGCCTCCACCCGGGCGCGCCACCCGCCGAGCACGCGCGCGCCGTCCTCGTCGGCGGGGGCCCGGTGCGCCTCGAGCAGGCCGGCGAGATCCGGGGAAAGGTACGTCGGCCGCGCATCCCGGCGCGCGGCCACCAGCTCGGCGAGCCCGGTGACGCCGGTCAGGACGAGCAGGGAGTCGAGACCGGCGTGGCGGGCCCCCTCGATGTCGGTGTCCAGGCGGTCGCCGACCATCAGCGGGTGCCGGCCGCCTACCCGCCGCACCGTCTCGTCGAGGAGTGGGCGCTGCGGCTTGCCGGCCACCACGGGGTCGACCCCGCTGAAGGACCGGATGGCGTCCACGAGCACCCCGTGGCCGGGCGCGATGCCGTAGCCGGTGGGAATGGACATGTCGGCGTTGCTGGCGACCCACGGGAGCCCGTCGCGGATCAGCACCGCCGCCCGCATGATGTCGCGCCACAGGACGTCCGGGCCGTAGCCCGTCACGACGGCTCGTGCCTCGTCGGCCTCGTCGACCGGGACCGGCTCGAGACCGGCCTCGCGGAGGGCCTCCTCCAGGCCGACGGCGCCCAGCAGGACGATCCGCGCGCCGGGGTCGAAGCGATCGACGAGCACGCGGGCGGCCGCCTGGGCCGAGGTGACGACGTCCCCCGGCTGGGCCGCGACGCCCAGCTCGCGCAGGTGCTCGGCCACCTGGCCCGGCGGACGGGCCGCGTTGTTGGTGATGAACGCGAGCCGCATCCCGGCCCCACGTGCCTCGGCCAGGCGCTCGGGCGCACCGGGCACGGCCTCGCCACCGACGTAGACGACGCCGTCGAGATCGAGCATGGCCAGGTCGTGGGCCGTGCTCAGGGGTTCTGCTGACGAGCCGAGCATGCGCGCCTCCCTGCTTGGTCGGACCGTGCCGCACCCTACGATGCTCCGATGGATGACAGCCGTGTGGTGCCCCCGCCGCACGTCGCGAGGCCGCTCCGGCTGGCGCCCTTCCGGGGCCTGATGCTGGCACCGGGCAGGATCGGGGACCCTGCCTCGGCGCGCGCCTTCGCGCGACCCTACCGGGACGTCTCCGCACGGCTGGCCGCCTGGCAGAAGCGCGGCCAGCTGCACCGGGACGAACACGCTGCTGTCTACCTGCACGAGTACACCTCCGGCGGCATCACCGTGCGCGGACTCGTCGGCGCCCTGGACATCTCGCGGCGAGCGGTCGACCGGGCGGACCGCGCGATCTACCCGCACGAGGGCGTGCACCCGGCGCAGGCCGACGAGCTCGCGGAGCGGATGGCCGAGATGCAGATGAATCCCGCGCCGATCCTGCTCGTCCACCGTGGACCGGCGGCGGCCCGGGCCCTGCTGGCCGAGGTGCTCGCCACCGCGCCCGACCACCAGTTCACGGATCGGGCTGACCAGCGGCACCGGATCTGGGCCATCACCGACCCCGCCGTCCTCGGGTCGCTCGACGCCGCGCTCGCCGGGTCGCGCGCGCTGATCGCGGACGGTCACCACCGCTACGCGGCCTACCTGCGCCTTCAGCAGCTGCACCCGGGGGGATCGCACGACCTGGGCCTGGCGATGCTCGTGGACCAGGACGAGACCCCGCTCTTCCTCGGGGCGATCCACCGGGTCCTGGTGGGTCCGACGCTCGCGCAGCTCCGCGCCGCCGCCGAGCAGACCGGCGCCGAGATCGAGGAGCTGCCGCAGGAGGCCGCGGTGGCGGCGCTGGGTCCCGACGTGCTGGTGGCGACCGATGGCACGGCCTGGGCCACGATCCGACTCGCCGTGCCACCGGTGCGGGCCGCCGTCGAGGTGCTCCACGAGGACGTGGTCCCCCGGTTGCCCCGGCCACCGGTACGGGTCGGCTACCACCACACCGTCGAGGAGGCCCTCGCCCACGCGTCCCGCAGCCGGGGCGTGGCCGTGTTGATGCCCGCCCCCGACTTCGACCTGGTGCTGCGCATCGTGGCCGACGGCCGGCTGCTGCCGGAGAAGGCCACCTCGTTCCAGCCCAAGCCGAGCGTGGGGGTGCTCATCCGCTCCCTGCTCGACGAACGACCCGCCCCGCCGACACCTCGACCTCGACGCGTGACGCCGCGGCGCCGCCGGCCCTGAAGAACCGCCGCCGGATCGACCCGCTGACCTCGACGACGTCACCGACGGCCCAGCCCGCGACCGATCGGCGCACCCGTCCGCCCCACACGGCGCACTCGAGCGCGTCGACGCCTCGACGGGACCGGCCGCGCTCGTCCGGACGGGTCATGACCATCCGGAACGTCCAGACCGAGTCGCCGCTGGGCAGCACGCGCTCCTCGGGTCGCTGAGAGAGCCGGCCGACCAGGCGGACCTCGTTGACCGACTCCACGACGGGATCGTCCTTCGCTGCCTGTGCTGACATTGCACATCACCTCCGGGACCTACGCTGACGGCGACGACCGACGATCTCCGACGCGGTGCCGACGACCTGTGGACGGTGCCGCAGCGGCGGCCGCTGTGGACGCAAGATGGCAAGGAAATGCGAGCAGGGCCACCCCCGAAGGGATGGCCCTGCTCAAAGAATGTCCGGCGGCGTCCTACTCTCCCACAGCCTCTCGGTTGCAGTACCATCGGCGCTGAAAGGCTTAACTTCCGGGTTCGGGATGGGACCGGGTGTTTCCCTTTCGCTATGGCCGCCGTAACTCTTGCGG
>JAOPXF010000210.1 GCA_025965295.1 Nocardioides sp. | reverse complement strand
GGCCGGCGAGGAGCACCTTGAGGCAGCGGACGTAGGACTTGTCGACGTCGAGCCTGGACTGGAACGCGACGGACTCGGGCTCCTTGTAGGCGCCCTTGCACAGGCGGACCCGCGAGCCCTCGTAGGCGAGCGCGCGGCAGTCTGCCTCGGTGCGGTGGAGGTAGGCCTGGAGCACGGCGCCGGTCTCGGGGAAGTCCTTGCGCAGCTCGCGCAGGATCGCCAGCGTCGAGTCGGTGGTGGTGTGGTCCTCCATGTCGAGGGTGACCGTGGTGCCGGCGTTGCGGGCGGCCCGGCAGATCGTGCGGGCGTTCTCGAGCGCGATCTTGTGACCCCCGCCGGCGACGGTGTCGGGCAAGGCCTGGCCGATCGCGGAGAGCTTCACCGAGACCTCGGCGCCGCGGGTCAGGCCGCGCGTGGCGAGCTGGCCGAGGACGTCGAGGTACGCCGCCACGGTGGCGTCGGCCTGCTCGACGTCGAGGGTGTCCTCGCCGAGGAAGTCGAGGCTCACGCGCAGGCCGTCATTCACCAGGGTCGCGGTCGCCTCGACCGCGGACTCGGTGGACTCACCGGGCACGTAGCTGCTGACGATGCCCGCCGAGACGGGCATGGTGCTGACGAGCTTCTTGACCCGCTCACTGCGCGCGAGGAGCAGCAACGGCTGGCGGAGCAGAGACAACGGTCCTCCTGGGTCGGCGCCCCGCTGACCTCCAGCAGAGCAACCACAGGCTACGCCGTACGGCGGCGAAGGGTGGCAGCGCCGAGAGCCAGGCCCGCGAGGGCGAAGCCGGCCACCACCGCGACGTCCTGCCAGACGTCGGCGGTGCTGGAGCTCGTGGTGAGGTGCTGCATGGCGTCGACGGCGTAGGAGAGCGGGAGCACGTCGCTCACCCGCTCCAGGATCGGGGGCAGCATGGCCCGCGGGACCAGCAGTCCGCACAGGAGCAGCTGCGGGATGACCAGGGCCGGCATGAACTGCACGGCCTGGAACTCCGTCCGGGCGAACGCGCTGACGAAGAGGCCGAGCGCGCTGCCGAGGACGGCGTCGACGACGGCCACGATCGTGAGCAGCCAGAGCGGGCCGGCGACGTCGAGGCCGAGCAGGCCGACCGAGACCGTGACGGCGAGCACCGACTGGACCGCGGCGACCACCCCGAACGCGATCGCGTAGCCGAGCAGGAAGTCCAGCTTGCCCATCGGCATCGCCAGCAGCCGCTCGAGCGTGCCGCTGGAGCGCTCGCGCAGCGTGGTCACGCTGGTCACGAGGAACATCACGATCACGGGGAAGATCGCCAGCAGCGCCGGGCCGATGCGGTCGAAGATCAGCGGGTTGGCGTCGTCGTACATCCACCACAGCAGCGAGATCAGCAGGCAGGGCAGCACCAGCAGCATCGCCAGGGTGCGGCGGTCGCGGCGCAGCTGGGTGAGCACCCGGCTGGTCACGGCGAGCGTCACGCGGGCGTTCACGGGCGAGCTCATGCCGCGTCCACCTCGACGATCGCGAGGAAGGCCGACTCGATGTCGCCGGTGCCGGTCCGCTGCCGGATCTCGTCCGGGGTGCCGTCCGCGATGATCCGCCCCTCGCGCATCAGCAGCAGCCGGTCGCAGCGCTCGGCCTCGTCCATGACGTGACTCGACACGAAGACCGCGGTGCCGCTCTCTGCCAGCCGGTGGAACAGCGCCCACAGGTCGCGGCGCAGAACCGGGTCGAGGCCGACCGTGGGCTCGTCGAGGACCAGGAGGTCGGGCGTGCCGAGGAGCGCCACGGCGAGGCTGGCCCGGGACAGCTGGCCTCCGGAGAGACGGGACACGACCTGGTCGCGCTGGCCGACGAGGTCGACGGCCTCCACTGCCCGGTCCACCTCGGAGCGGGGGACGCCGAGGACCCGGCTGAAGAAGAGGAGGTTCTCGGCGACGGTCAGGTCGCCGTAGACGCTGGCCGCCTGGGTCACGTAGCCGATCCGGTCGCGGAGGCCGGCGGTGCCGGCCGCCTCGCCGAAGACGCTCACGGTGCCGGACGCCAGCACCTGCACGCCGACGAGCGAGCGCATCAGCGTCGACTTGCCGCAGCCCGACGGGCCGAGCAGGCCGGTGACGCCACCACCGACCGTGATGTCGAGGTGCCGCAGGACCTCGCGGTCGCCGCGGACGACGACCAGGTCACGCACCTCCACCGCGTTTTTCATCATGTGATGAATTGTGTACCCGCGGGGGGCCGGCCGCAAGACCGGGCTAGGGCAGCGGGCCGGAGAGGTAGCGCTGGAGCGTGGGGGCGTACGTCGCCACCAGCTCGTCGGCGGCCATCGACGCGAGGGGCTCCACCAGGAGCAGGTAGCGGAGCACGACCACGCCCACCAGCTGGGAGGCGACCAGCGTCATCCGCCGCTCGGGCTGATCGAGGCCGAGCGCGGCCCCGACCGGACCGAGCACCATCCGGACGAACCCGTCGCGGACGAGCTGCTGCCCGGTCGGCTCGGCGATGCCGCGGAAGAGCGCGAGCAGCGGGAGCCGGCTGTCCTCGTCGTCCCACACCCCGAGGAACACCCGCATCAGCCGCTCCCCCGCCCCGTCGACGCCACCCTCGACCACCGGGAGCATCGCGACCCGCGGGTCGACCCGCACCTGCAGGGCGGCGAGGAAAAGGTCGTCCTTGGTGCCGAAGTAGTGGTGCACGAGCGCCGCGTCGACCCCGGCCGCAGCGGCGACGGCGCGCATCGACGTACCGGCGTAGCCGGAGGCGGCGAACAGCTCGCGGGCGGCCGCGAGGATCGCGG
>JAOPXF010000167.1 GCA_025965295.1 Nocardioides sp. | reverse complement strand
TGGTGCAGCAGGTCGACGAGCAGCCGGAAGCCGTCGGGGTCGCCGAAGCGCGAGTCCGGGGCGAAGTACGACGTGACGTGGTAGACCCACTAGCCGCCGAAGGGGTGCTGCATCACGGGCATCAGCTCGACGTGCGTGAAGCCCAGGTCCTGGAGGTAGGGGACCAGGTCGTCGGCGAGCTCGGCGTAGGACCAGTTCGTGCCGTCGTGGTGCTTCTTCCACGACCCGAGGTGCATCTCGTAGGCGCTCATCGGCTCGGTGATGGGCTGCTTCGCTGCGCGCTTGGCGATCCACTCGTCGTCACCCCACGTGTAGGTCGACTCGAAGACCTTGGAGGCGGTGTCGGCGGGCTTCTCGGCCCAGGCGGCCATCGGGTCGGCCTTCTCGCGCCACTCGCCGTCGGCGCCGAGCACGGTGTACTTGTACGCCGTGCCGCGGCCGACGCCGGGAACGAACAGCTCCCACACGCCGGATGTGCCGAGCTGTCGCATCGGGTGCTCGCGGCCGTCCCAGTTGTTGAAGTCGGCCTTGAGCCGGATCGCGCGGGCCGACGGCGCCCAGACCGCGAAGGCGGTGCCGGTGATGTCGGCGTCGTAGTGGTGCACGTGCGCACCCAGGACCTGCCAGAGCTGCTCGTGGCGGCCCTCGTTGATCAGGTGCAGGTCGACCTCGCCGAGCGTCGGGAGGAAGCGGTAGGGGTCGTCGACCTCGTGCAGCTCCTCGCCGTACGCCACGGCGACGCGGTAGCCCGGGACCTCGGCGACACCCAGGGTGCCGACCCAGATCCCCTCGTGCTCATGGGTCAGCTCGGACTCAGTGCCGCCGTGACGGACGACGACCCGGGACGCGAGCGGCTTGAACACCCGCACCGTGACGTCGCCGCCGTGCGGGTGGGGTCCGAGGATGACGTGGGGGTCGCCGTGCTCGCCACGGACGAGCAGGTCGAGCTCCTCGCGGCTGACGGGCTGCACAGCGTGCTCGGTGGTGGTCATGACACTCCGATTCTCGCCACGGCCCCGAGCGGGATACCCACCCAGGTCGGACGGTTGCGGGTTTCGTAGACGGTCTCGTAGACCGCCTTGTCGGCGACGTACGCGGCGAGCAGGGTCTCCTCGTCGGCGCTCAGCTCGCGGCCGGCGTACGCGGCGAGGAAGGCCTCGCGGTTGCGGGAGGCCCACTCGGCGGCCCGGTAGGCCCGCTGGTCGGCGCCCTCGTCGAGGCCGTCGCTCCAGGTGCGCTCGACGACGTGCGGGGCGTAGTCGAGGGAGCGCAGCATGCCGGCGACGTCGCGCCAGGGCGAGTCGGGCAGCATCCGCTCGGCGAGCGGCCTGGCCGGCTCGCCCTCGAAGTCGACGATCTTCCAGCCGCGGACGGTGCGCAGGGTCTGGCCGAGGTGGAGGTCGCCGTGGATCTGCTGCACCCGGACCCCGGGCAGCGCGTCGAGCGCGTCGTAGGCACCGCGCAGGTCGTCGGCGTACGCCGCGAGGTCGGGGACGATCGCGAGCGCCTCGTCGAGCCGCCGACGCATGCCGTCGGCCAGGCGCCGCAGCTCGGAGGCGGGGCGGTCCTCGGTCGGGAAGTGCTCGGCCAGCGTCTGGTGGGTCTCCGCGAGCGCCTCCCCGAGGCGGGCCGCCTCGCCGGCGAAGTCGCCGCCGACCTCGTCGGCGCGCAGGTCGGCCTCGGCGAACAGGTTGCGGACGCTCGCCAGGGCGAGGTCCCAGCCGTCGCTGGCGGTGCGCAGGAACTGCTGGAGCATCGCGAGCTGGAGGACGGAGTCGTCCCCGCCTCCCTCCGCGGCCGTCGCCGGCGTCTCCAGCCAGCCGTACAGCGCGGCCACGTGGTCGGAGCCCGCCTCGGTCAGCACCCGGTGGATCGAGACGTCCGGGTTGGCGCCCGGGGTGATCTTGCGGAAGACCTTCATCAGGGCGTCGTCCCCGAAGGCCACCGAGGAGTTCGACTGCTCGCCGCTGAAGAGCGTCGAGTGGGCCTCGAGGTCGAGCCGGTGCCCCGGGATCCGGTGGAAGGCCAGCGGACCGTCCGCGGGCGGCTCCGCGAAGGAGCGCAGCCAGCACGCCATCGCCTCCCGGTCGTGGGGGGCGTCGTAGACGTGGCTGGTGCCGAAGTCGCCGTCCTGCACGACCCCGACATGGGCGTGCGCGAGGCGCTCCTGCGGCTCGGGGTAGTACGCGAGCGGCAGCTGGTAGTACTCGTCCTCGCCGCCGTCGTCGTAGGACACGGTCACGAGGTCGATGGCCACCCGCGGGCCACCCGACACGTGGCCGGGCACCTCGCCGAGCCGGCGTACGCCGCTGATCGAGAAGGCGCGTCCCTTGCCGCCGAACCACCGGGCCTGCTCGATGAACGGTCGCAGGAGCTCGTGGATCTGTGACTCGGGCTGGGTCACGGGGTCATCCCCTCGTCGGAGTCGGGTGCGGTCAGGCGGAACCAGTAGAAGCCGTACCCACCCAGCGTCAAGAGATACGGCAGCTCGCCGACTGCCGGGAACGGCACGCCCCCCAGCAGCTCGACCGGGACCATGCCCTCCCAGCGGCGCAGGTCGAGCTCGACCGGCTGCGGGAAGCGCGAGAGGTTGTTGACGCAGACGATGACGTCGCGGCGACCGTCCTCGTCGAGGTGCTCGCGGGCGTAGGACAAGACGGTGGAGTTCGAGCCGCCCAGGTCGGTGAAGGAGCCGAGGCCGAACGCCGGGTGCTGCCGGCGGGCCTGGATCATGCGGCGCGTCCAGTGCAGGAGCGAGGAGGTGTTCTCCAGCTGGGCCTCGACGTTTACGCTCTGGTAGCCGTAGACGGGGTCCTGGATCGCCGGCAGGTGCAGGCGGCCGGGCGTGGCCGAGGAGAACCCGGCGTTGCGGTCGGGCGTCCACTGCATCGGGGTGCGCACGCCGTCGCGGTCACCGAGCCAGATGTTGTCGCCCATGCCGATCTCGTCGCCGTAGTAGAGGACGGGGGAGCCGGGCAGCGACAGCAGGAGAGCCGTGAACAGCTCGATCTGGTTGATGTCGTTGTCGAGCAGCGGGGCCAGCCGCCGGCGGATGCCGATGTTGGCCTTCATGCGGGGGTCCTTGGCGTACTCGTCCCACATGTAGTCGCGGTCCTCGTCGGTCACCATCTCGAGTGTGAGCTCGTCGTGGTTGCGCAGGAAGATGCCCCACTGGCAGCCGTCGGGAATCGGCGGCGTCTGCTCGAGGATCTCCGAGATCGGGAAGCGTGACTCGCGGCGGACGGCCATGAAGATGCGTGGCATCACCGGGAAGTGGAAGGCCATCTGGCACTCGTCGCCACCGACGGAGGGGTCGCCGAAGTACTCGACGACGTCGGCCGGCCACTGGTTGGCCTCGCACAGGAGCACCCGGCCGGGGTAGTTGTCGTCGACGAACTTGCG
>JAOPXF010000120.1 GCA_025965295.1 Nocardioides sp. | reverse complement strand
TCCGCGGTGCGGTCGTCGTCTTCCGCGACGTGACCCAGCGGCGCGAGGTCGACCGGATGAAGAACGAGTTCCTCTCCGTCGTCAGCCACGAGCTCCGCACGCCGCTCACCTCGATCCGGGGCTCCCTGGGTCTGCTGGCGGCCGGGACGCTCGGTGAGCTCACCCCCCGGGCCGACTCGATGGTGACGATCGCCCTGCAGAGCAGCGAGCGGCTCACCCGCCTCATCAACGACCTGCTGGACATGGAGCGGATCGAGTCCGGCACCCGCCCGATGGAGGTCACGGCCCTCGACGCGTCGTACCTCTGCGCGGCGGCGGCCAAGCAGATCGACGGGCTCGCGACCTCGGTCGGGGTCAAGGTCGCGCTCGGCACCTGCGAGGGCCGGGTCCTCGCCGACGAGGACCGGATCATGCAGACGCTGACCAACCTGCTCGGCAACGCGATCAAGTACTCCGACGCGGGTGGGGTCGTGACGATGGACGCCGCCGAGCGGGACGGGATGGTGGTGTTCCGGGTACTCGACCAGGGTCGCGGCATCCCGGCCGACAAGCTGGAGAGCATCTTCGAGCGCTTCGAGCAGGTCGACTCCTGCGACGCGCGGCAGAAGGGCGGGACCGGGCTCGGCCTCGCGATCAGCCGCTCGATCGTCGAGCGGCACGGCGGCCGGATCTGGGCGGAGAGCGAGGTCGGCTCCGGCACGACGGTGCTGTTCACCCTGCCGTCCGCCCGCCGCGGCTCCGCGGCCGCGGTGGCCGACGCGGCGCGCGTCGGCCCGGGCCGCACCGGGTCGGTGCTGCTCGTCGAGGACGACGAGGACCTGGCCCGGGTCATCGTCACCCTGCTCAGCGAGCGCGGGCTCGACGTCACGCACGCCGCCACCGCGACGGAGGCCCTCGAGCTCGGCCAGCGGCAGCGGCCGCAGGTGATCGTCCTCGACCTGCACCTGCCGGACGGCAGCGGCGCCGAGATCATCTCCAAGTTCCGTGCGGCGGGGCCTCTCGCCGACACGGCCCTGGTCGTCTACAGCTCGGCGGACGTGGAGCGGGAGCGTCGTGCCGAGCTCGAGCTGGGCACCACGCTGTTCCTCACCAAGGGCCGCGTGGGTCCCGAGGAGCTGCGCGACCGGGTCCTGGAGTTGGCGCAGATGAGCACGACCGACACGAAGGAACCGCGTGACTGACGACCCGACCGAGCACCCGGCAACGCTGGACATCACGGTGCGCACCGGCACCGGCACGGCCCGAACCCTGCTCGCCGCCTTCGACAGCGCCCTGCTGGCCGCCGGCGTCGCGAACTTCAACCTGATCACCCTCTCGTCGGTGATCCCCCCGGGCAGCCGGGTCCGGCTCGCCGACGAGACCCTGCCCGGCGGTCACGGGGACAAGCTCTACTGCGTCCTGTCCGCGGCGTACGCCGATCATCCGGGCGAGACCGCCTGGGCGGGGCTCGGCTGGGCGACCGACCACACGACCGGCGGTCTCTTCGTGGAGCACCACGGCGGCAGCGAGGCGTCCGTCCGCGAGCAGATCGCGCTGAGCCTGGCGGACATGTCGGAGAACCGCGGTGGCGGCTACGGCGACGTGCAGGTGGCGGTCGCGTCCGCGCACTGCGTCGACCGGCCGGTCTGTGCGCTCGCGATCGCGGCCTACACCGTGGCCGAGTGGTCGGCATGAGCGACGAGGCGGGCGCGCAGATCCGGATCACCGTCGAGACCGAGGTGGGCGAGGAGACCGCGCTGAGCTACTTCCAGCTCTACCGCGACACGTTCGGCGAGCTGGCCACCAAGGCCGTCGCCCGGCAGCTGCTCCACAAGGACGAGTTCATGGAGGAGATGCTCGACCCGCGGGTGCACAAGTACGTCGCGTGGGACGAGCGCGACGAGGCCGTCGGGATGTCGACGCTCACCTCCGACCTCGAGACGGTCCCGTGGATCAGCCCGGAGTACTTCGCGCACCACTACCCCGAGCACTCGGCGCGGGGCGCGGTCTTCTACCAGGGCTTCACACTGGTGCACCGCGAGCACCGGAAGTCGCGGATCTTCCAGATCCTCACCGAGCGGGTGGTCGAGCTGCTGGTCGCCGAGCGGGCGGTCTGCGCCTACGACATCTGCGCCTACAACAACCAGACGATCGGCTTCGCCGACAACATCGAGCGGCTGCTGCACCGCAACGCCGACGTGACCGTCGTACCCATCGACGTGCAGACCTACTACGCCGCCACGTTCCGCGGGCCACGCCTCGACCCGTAGGGCCTCCGGGGAGGACCCGGACGGGTACGGTGTGCTCGGCGGGGGCCGAGCACGGAGGTGATAGTGGGTCGCACGGTGCTCGTCGTCGACGACGACGACTCCATCCGGGAGATCGCGGAGATCGCCCTCGAGATGGTCGGTGGTCTCAACGTCCTGAGCGCCCCCGGCGGGGTCCGCGCCCTCGAGCTGGCCCGCGAGCACCATCCCGACGCCGTCCTCCTCGACGTGATGATGCCCGACATGGACGGGCTGACGACCTTCCGGCACATGCAGGGCGACGACACCATCAGCGACATCCCGGTCATCCTGGTCACCGCCAAGGTGCAGGTCGGTGACCGGCAGATGTGGGACGGGCTGGCGATCTCCGGGGTCATCTCGAAGCCGTTCGACCCGATGACGCTGGCCGCCGACGTCTCCCGGATGCTCGGCTGGGAGTCCTGAGCCGCTCGACCCGCGGGCGGGTCCCGGGCGGTCCGTACGGCGCGGTCGGCGCCACGTTCTAGGGTGCGCACGTGACGCTCCACCTCCACCGCGCCCCGCGCACCGACCTGCTCGCCGACGCTCTCGGCGACCTGCTCGCGCGGCCGCTGGAGGACCCGTTCGCCGACGAGGTGGTCGTGGTGCCCGCCAAGGGCGTCGAGCGGTGGCTCACCCAGCGGCTCTCGCACCGGCTCGGCACCGGTCCGCGCGGCGGCGACGGCGTGTGTGCCGGGGTGCGCTTCCTCAACCCGCGCTCGCTGGTGTCGCTGCTGCTCGACCGCGAGCGCGACGACGTCTGGGACCCCGACCGGATGGTCTGGCCGCTCCTCGAGGTCATCGACGCGAGTCTCGGCGAGACGTGGTGCGCCACGCTGGCCGCCCACCTCGGCGAGGGTCGCGAGGGCGAGGAGGCCCTGCTGCGCCGCAACCGCCGCTGGTCGGTCGCGCGCCGCCTGGCCGGGCTCTTCGCGTCGTACGCCGGGCAGCGGCCCGGCCTCGTCGCGGACTGGCGCGAGGGCCGGGACACCGACGGGGCCGGTCGGCCCCTCGACGACGACCTGCGCTGGCAGGCCGAGCTGTGGCGGCGCCTGCTCGCGCACGTCGACGAGCCCGCGCCCGACGTCCGGCACGCGGCGACCGTGGCGCGGCTGCGGGCCGGCGGCGAGGGGCTCGACCTGCCGCCGCGGCTCTCGCTCTTCGGCCACACGCGGCTGCCGGTCACCGAGGTCGAGCTGCTGCGCGCCCTGGGGGAGTCCCGCGACGTCCACCTCTGGCTGCCGCAGCCCTCTCCCCGGCTGTGGGACGAGCTGACCGGTCTCGGCGGTGCCGTGCCGCGGGCCGACGACGACTCCGTCGAGCGCGTGCACCACCCGTTGCTCGCCTCGCTCGGCCGCGACACCCGCGAGCTCGCCCGCACGCTCGACGGGGTGCCGACCGCCCCCGACGCCAC
>JAOPXF010000114.1 GCA_025965295.1 Nocardioides sp. | reverse complement strand
CGGGCTCGCCGCCGCCGGAGTGGGCCGGCTCTGGCCCGCGGACGCGGCCCCAACCCTGCCCGCCCCCCCCGACTCCGGGATCGAGCACGTCGTCGTGGTGAAGATGGAGAACCGCTCCTTCGACCACTTCCTCGGCTGGCTCCCCGGCGCCGACGGCAAGCAGGCCGGGCTCACGTTCACCGACCGGTACGGCGTCCGCCACCCGACCCACCACCTGACGATGTTCGACAGCTGCGGGTTCTTCGACCCGGACCACTCCTTCGAGGGCGGCCGGATCCAGCTCAACGGGGGGCGGGCGGACGGGTGGCTGCGGTCGGGGCGCAACGACCAGCTGGCGATCGGCTACTACGAGGAGTCGGACCTGCCGTTCTTCGCGCGCGCCGCGCAGGACTGGACGACGTGTGACCGCTACTTCTCCGCGGTGATGGCCGAGACCTACCCCAACCGCTTCTACCAGCACGCGGGGCAGACCGACCGGCTCCACAACAACACCGACCGGTGCACGCTGCCGACGATCTGGGACCGGCTGGCCGGCAAGGGGGTCAGCGGCACCTACTACTACAGCGACGTCCCCTTCACGGCCCTCTGGTACACCAAGCACCTCGACATCTCGAAGCACTTCGCCGAGTTCCTCACCGACGCCGCGGCGGGCACCCTGCCCGCCGTCTCGTTCGTGGACCCGCGCTTCCTCGACGAGGAGTCGGGCACCTCCAACGACGACCACCCGCACGCCGACGTCCGCGCCGGCCAGGCCTTCCTCAACCAGGTCTACGACGCCGTGCGGCTTGGGCCGGGCTGGGAGAAGACGGTGCTGGTCATCAACTACGACGAGTGGGGCGGCTTCTTCGACCACGTCGTGCCGGCCCGCGCCCCCGACGTCTCGCCGCGCACCTCGCTGCGCGGGTTCCGGGTCCCGGCCCTGGTGATCTCGCCGCTGGCCCGCCGGGGGCACGTCGCCCACGGCGTCTACGACCACACGTCGGTGCTCCGGATGATCGAGTGGCGCTGGGGGCTCAAGCCGCTGACCCCGCGCGACAGGGCGGCCCGCAACCTCGCCGAGGTGCTCGACCTCTCGAGCGCACCCGACCTCACGTCCCCGACGTACACAGTGCTGCCCGTGACGCCCGCCGGGTGCGCGACCGAGGAGGCCGAGGTCAGCGGGTCGGAGTTCGCGGAGTGGAGCGGCCTCAAGGAGCTCGCCCTCCGACTGGGATGGAGACTGCCGTCATGACGAACCGCCGCTGGAGGGCCCTGGTGCCGCTCGTCGCCGCCCTGGCCCTCGTGCTGCCGCCGGCCGACGCCGCTCCCGGCCCGGCCACCACCCTGCCGGCGCTGACGGCCCCCGCCGCGGGCGGCATCTCGGCGTACGTCCCGAAGATCCGGCACGTCTTCGTCGTCAACATCGAGAACAAGGGGTACGACACGACCTGGGGCGACACCTCCGCGGCGCCGTACCTCGCGAAGACCCTGCGCAAGAAGGGGGTGCTGCTGAACTACTACTACGGCACCGCCCACAACTCGCAGGGCAACTACGTCGCCCAGATCTCCGGGCAGGGGCCGAACCCCCAGATGCAGTCGGACTGCCAGACCTTCTCCACCTTCGAGCAGACGGGGACCGCGGACCCCGGGCAGGCGGTCGGCACCGGCTGCATCTTCCCCAAGGGGGTCCCGAGCCTGCCCGTCCAGCTGGGCCGTGACCACCTGAGCTGGCGCGGCTACATGGAGGGCATGGTGCGCAACTGCCAGCACCCGAAGCCGGACACCAGGGACGACACCCAGCACGCGACGGCGGACCACATGTACGCGACGCGGCACAACCCCTTCGCCTACTTCGACTCGATCATCGGGCGGCCGGCGTACTGCAAGCGGCACGTCGTGAAGCTGAGCGCGCTGGACCACGACCTGGCCAGGGTCAAGCGAACCCCGAACCTCGTCTACATCACCCCCGACCTCTGCAACGAAGGCCACGACGCGCCGTGCGCCGACGGCCGGCCCGGTGGCCTCGCCTCGGTCAACACGTGGATGAAGCGCTGGGTGCCGAAGATCCTGGCGTCGCCGGCGTTCAAGCGCAACGGCGTGCTCGTCATCACCGCTGACGAGTCCGACGGCCCGCAGTCGGACTCGACCGCCTGCTGCGGCGAGGGCCCGTCGACCAACTCGCCGCTGCCCGGGATCAACGGGCTCGGTGGTGGGCTGATCGGCGCGCTGGTCATCTCCCGCTACACCAAGCCGAACACCTGGAGCACCACGCCCTACAACCACTACTCGCTGCTCGGCTCGATCGAGGAGATCTTCCGCCTCGACAAGCTCGGCTACGCCCGGACCGAGGACCTCGACACCTTCGGGCTCGACGTCTACAACAGCGGCTGGAACGGGTAGCGGAGCCGCGTCAGCGGGTCCGCTGATGGTGGTCGAGCAAGCGGCGCGACTGAGGGACGAAGTCGCGACCCGCGAAGCTCCTATGTCAAGCGGCGCTCGCGTGGCTGACGGGCGAGGCTGCTGAGGGTCGCTGGGCGTCGGTTCGCATGGCTCGGTAGATGACGTCGATGAGGTGGCGTTTGACGACTCTGTAGGCCCCGGCTTTGGTGTCGCCGGTGGCTCGTCGACGTGCGAAGAGGGCTTGGGCGGGTGGGTGGTGCCGGACCTGGGTGATCGCGATCCGATGGACCGCGCAGTTCAGCTGGCGGTTCGCGCCACGGTTGAGCCGGTGTTTCTCGCTGTTGCCCGACCAGACCGGGATGCAGGCGGTGCCGGCGTGGTTGGCAAGTTTGGCCGGGGTGGGGAACCTTTCGATGCCCGCGACCTCGCCCATCAACTTCGCCGCGGTCAGTGCCGCGACCCCGAACAGGGCCAGCAGGGTCGGTGCGAGCGGGGTGATCGTGCGGGTGATGTCGCGCTCGAGCTCGTTGATGCGGATCGTGTCGGCCAGGATCCGTCGGGCTTTCTCGATGGCCAGCTCGCGCCGGACACTGACCGCGAGCAGCTCAAGGTGATCGATCAGTTCGCGCAGCACCTTCTGGGTCGTCATCTTCTGCCCGGTCGGTTCCAGATCGGGGTCGAGGTCGACCAGGTCCCAACGCAACCGGTTGATGTTGCGTGTCCGTTCGGCGACCAGGTGCTCACGGTGATCGACCAGCAGCCGCAGGTCCAGACACTGCTGGTCCAGGTGCGCGGCGGGCAGGTCGGGCTCGCGCAACGCTGCCCGAGCCACGGCGAGCGCGTCGATCGGGTCGGACTTCCCGCGGGTCCGGGCCCCGGCCCGCGCACCGGCCATCAGCTTGGCCGGCACGCACGTCACCTGCTCACCGCCCGCGATCAAGTCGCGCAGCAGCCTCCCGCAGACGTGTCGGCCGTCCTCGAGGGCCCAGCGTCGCTGCGGGTAACGGGCCGCCCACCGCAACACCTTGAGGTGCCCGGCCGTGGTGGCCTGGACGGTGATCGTGGCCAGCTGCCGACCGGTCTGGTCGGCGGCGACGACCGTGTGGGTCTTCTTGTGTGGATCGACTCCCAGCACCACCATGGTGAGGTCTCCTTCTCGTGAGGGGATGAACCGGACGGGTTGGCCGGCGGACACGCCTCAATCGAGTGGAGCGCCACAGGCTCCTATCAAGTCACGCCGGCCGACCCGGCCCTGAGCGCCATGGACACTTCGCGGGCAAGGCAACCGACTCCCAGCACGATCGCGAGACCGGCCGGGACCACAGCGCCAGTGTCGAGACGAGTCACCCGACGATCAGGACCGAGCCTCCACCCATCACGGGGGGAAGACCAGAGTCACATTGAGTGTCGAGACCCGGTGAGGCGACAAGCAACCGCAACCACGGTGGTTGGGTCTCGATACGGTCGCCGCGCGACCTACTCGACCACCGAAGCGCCGACCGGTGACCGTCTCGAAACCACGTTGCCCCGC
>JAOPXF010000111.1 GCA_025965295.1 Nocardioides sp. | reverse complement strand
CATCGATGAGCGTGGCCTTGGCCGTCTCGACGCGTTCACGCATCACAGGATCGAATTGCAGGTCGAGGGCGAGACGACCGCGTTGCCGGCGAGCAGGGCCGGCAGGCCGTCGCAGAGGGCCATGGTGAGGGGGTAGTTCCAGGGCGAGATGATGCCGACGACGCCCTTGGCGACCCGGTTGACCTCGACCCGCGTCAGGCCAGGCACCACGCCGAGCTTGCGCTGGGTGTCGAGGTGCCGGTGGGCGGTGCGGGCGTAGTAGCGAGCCGTCAGCGCGATGTGCAGCGGCTCGTCGAACGCGTGCTTGCGGGCCTTGCCCGACTCCAGCACGATCAGGTCGATGATCTCGTCCTGGCGGTCGAGCACGAGGTCGTGGAGGCGCAGCAGGATCGCCGAGCGCTCGTCGAGCGGGGTGCGCGCCCAGGCGGCCTGCGCCCTGCGGGCCCGGGCGAACGCGGTGGCCACGTCGGCGTCGGTCGACTGCGGGACGTGGGCGAGCGGAGCCCCGTTGAGGGGCGAGCGCACCTCTACCGTGGTGCCCGAGGTCGCGACGATGCGGCGCGTCAGCGAGTGGACGTACTCGGGCTCGAGGGCGTACGACGCCGTCGGGTCGTGCTCGGGGTCGTGCGGGCCCTCGACCAGCGGACCGCCGGCCGGGGTGGGGTTCTGGGCGCTCATGTACCGAGAGTATGTGACCCGGGTCTCCCCCACTACCCTTGGGTAGCCTCGTGAGACCTTTGACACAGAGGGTCGATTTGTCAAGCGCCCAACCCGGCCTCACTCGACGCAGAACTCGTTGCCCTCCGGGTCCGCCATCACGACGAGGTCGCCGTGGTCGGCCAGGACGGTGGCCCCGAGGCCCTCGAGACGGCGTACCTCCGCCGGGACGTCGCCCTCCGGTGCGCGGAGGTCCAAGTGCAGGCGGTTCTTCGCCGTCTTGCCCTCCGGCACCCGCTGGAACCACAGCGTCGGCCCGCCCCAGCCGGCCGGCTCGACGAATGCCTTGTCCGGAGTGCTGTCCTCGTCCAGGTCGCTGCCCAGCGCCGACGCCCAGAAGCCCCCGAGCGCCGCGGCGTCGGCGCAGTCGAACGTGCACGACTTGATGAAGGTGACCATGGCGGGACGCTAGTGCACCGGCTAGACGATGTCGGGCGCCTGCACCCGGGCCTCGTCGGCCTCCTGGTCGGTGAGCTGGGTCTGGCTCAGCCGCTCGGCCTCGACGCGCCGCAGGTAGTGGTCGACCTCGTCGTCGAGGCGGGCCGGGTGGCTGCGGCCCGGAGGCGCTACCCCGCTGTTCAGAGGATGGTGCAGCTCTGGTCTGTCCGCATGAGTGCCACTGAGTCGACAATGATGGGCCGTCTTGACCGATCGAATCGAAAGGCCCACATGGCGTCGCGGCCAGCAAGTACTTCGAGGCGTGGGCTGTCAGCCCTGTACTCGGGGTACACGGATGCGACATCGTCAGCATCGTCTCCGGCGCCAATACCTTCGGGAGTCTCGGCCCAGCGGTCGAGGTAGATGATCTCCACACCCGCTTGGTCCGCGATCTGCCCGCGAGCCGTGCCGCCAGCCCATGACAGGGTAAAGACTTGGCAACGACCTTCGCCAACTGCTCCACCCTCGGAGAACCTGGCCCCCAGTGCCTTCAGCGTGGCCACGCTCATCCCCAGACGGACAGCTCCCACTCCATTCGGGCCCACGCTCGACCGCGAGTTCGCCGCTGACTCCGGAACTGCGATCCCGAGTGGTTCACAAAGCGAAACCGCATAGTCACGAAGTGCCTCGGGATCGGCAGTCTTGTCGCCGACCGTGAAGGTTCCAGCCGCCAACTGTTCGAGTGTTGCGCGACACTCATCGCGCTGTCCGGCCACTTGGGACGCCTTGAACCGAGCCACGAATGTGGCCAGGACCGGGTTGGCGACGATGCATGCGGAATCGTTGACGAGGTCGATCTTGTAGGCGGTGCTGCTCGGACTCACGATCAGCCAGTGCTCCTCCGGCAGGTAACTGAGCTGGTTCTCGTCGCGGGAGTTGAAGACCTTCGAGAGGTCGTGGCAACTGGCATAGGTCGGTGCATCCGTGTTGGGGGGTGCGGTCATGCTCGTGGCCGGGTCACTCGCGGCCTCGTCGGTAGGACTCACGGTGGTCAAGGTTTCGCTCCCGCAGGCTGTGAGGGAGATCGTGAGCCCGACCCCCGTGAGCACGCCTACGCACCGCAACGCCGCCCTGGATTCTGCGCTCACCATGTCGGTGTGACGGTCAGCGGACACGGTTGGTTGCCCGACGCTCCCGGGTGTCCGCTGTCGCTCGCGTGAAGGACCTCGACACGCAGATCAAGGGCCGTGCCCTAGTGCACCGGCTAGACGATGTCGGGGGCCTGCACCCGGGCCTCGTCGGCCTCCTGGTCGGTGAGCTGGGTCTGGCTCAGCCGCTCGGCCTCGACGCGCCGCAGGTAGTGGTCGACCTCGTCGGCGAGGCGGGCCGGGTCCCAGCCGAGCTCGTCGGCCATCAGCCGAGCGACGGCCGGGGCCGCCGCGACGCCGCGGTCGAAGGTCTCGATGGAGATGCGCGTCCTGCGGGTGAGCACGTCGTCGAGGTGCCGGGCGGCCTCGTGGGTGACGGCGTAGACGACCTCGGCGGCCAGGTAGTCGTCGGCCCCCTCGAGCGGCTGCGCCAGCTCCGGCCGCTCCGCCACCAGCGCCAGCAGGTCGTCGACCATGCCGCCGAAGCGGCCGAGCAGGTGGTCGATCCGCGCGACGTGCAGGCCGGACCGGCGGGCGAGCAGCACCCGCTGGTTGGACCGGGCCTCGAACCCGTCGGCACCGGCCAGTGGCACCCGGTCGGTGATCGACCCGCGGACGGTCATGTTGCAGGTCGTCTTCAGCGAGTGGGCGGCGGCGTCGACCGCGTCGCGACCCATGACGCGGTACGTCGTGAGCTTGCCGCCGGCGATCATCACCAGGCCGGGCACGGGCGTGACGACCGTGTGCTCGCGGGAGATCTTGCTGGTCGGCTCGGACTCGCCGGTGAGCAGCGGCCGCAGGCCGGCGTACACGCCCACGACGTCATCGTGGTCGAGGGGCTCGCGCAGGATCGTGTTGACGTGCTCGAGCACGTAGTCGATGTCGCGCCGGCTGGCCGCGGGGTGGGCCTTGTCGAGGTCCCAGGGAGTGTCGGTGGTGCCGATGATCCAGTGCCGGCCCCACGGGAGCACGAAGAGCACCGACGTCTCCGTCCGGGTGATGAACCCGGCCTCGGAGCGGATCCGGTCGCGGGGCACGACCAGGTGGATGCCCTTGCTGGCCTGGACGTGCAGGGCACCGCGTCCGCCGACCATCTCCTGGATCTCGTCGGTCCAGACCCCGGCCGCGTTGACGACGACGCGGGCCCGGACCTCGAGCGCGCGGCCGGTCTCCAGGTCGACGGCGGTGACCCCGACGACCCGTTCGCCCTCGCGCAGGAAGCCCGTCACCTTGACCCGGGGCGCGACGTGGGCGCCGTAGTCCGCCGCGGTGCGGGCGACGGTGACGACCAGGCGGGCGTCGTCGACCTGGCAGTCGTAGTACTTGATGGCGCCGGCGATCTGGTCGGACCTGAATTCCGGGGCGATCCGGGCGACCTGGCGCTTGAGCAGGTGCCGGTTCCGCGGCACGCCCATGTCGTACTAGCCGAGCATCGCCATGCCGTCGTAGAGCGCGAGCCCCGCACCGACGTACGGGCGCTCCCAGCCGCGGTGGGTCAGCGGGTAGAGGAACGGCACCGGGCGGACCAGGTGCGGCGCCAGCCGGGTGAGCAGCAGGCCGCGCTCCTGCAGCGCCTCGCGAACCAGGCCGAAGTCGAGCATCTCGAGGTAGCGGAGGCCGCCGTGGATCAGCTTGCTGCTGCGACTGCTGGTGCCGCTGGCCAGGTCGCGCTGCTCGAGCAGGCCCGTGTTGAGGCCCCGGGTGACCGCGTCCAGCGCGGTGCCGACCCCGACGACCCCGCCACCGACGACGAGCACGTCGAGCTCGCCCTCGCCGTCCGCCCCGGTCATCGCCGCGATGGCGGACTCCCGCGCCTGCGGGCTCAGGGCGCTGGACGGGTTCATGGATCCAGTCTCTCAGGTGCCCGCGGGCCGAGACACTCGCGACACATGAGGCGCCCAGGCACGGGGGCCGCCGGGGGGTTTGCACGTGGGTCCTGAGGGGAACGAACCCCATCGCGGTTGCTGCTCGGGCACCGACCGGCCCTGCCCAACCTCAACCGGACGG
>JAOPXF010000109.1 GCA_025965295.1 Nocardioides sp. | reverse complement strand
GCCTCGGTGAGCGCGGCCTCGTGCGAGCGGGAGGCCAGGCCCCAGGGCTCGCGCACCGAGTCGGGGTCGAGGTAGGGGATGCCGTGGACGACCACCGGGCCGTGCTCGTCGCCGAGGACGACCGGCGTGCCGACGCCGGCGGCGTCGGTGCGGATGAAGACCCCGGCGGCGTCGATCAGCCGCGAGCTGAAGCCGAGCCGCTGCGCCGAGTCGTGGTTGCCGCTGGTGATGACGACCCGGGCGCGGGACGCGGCCAGGCGGGAGAGCGCCTCGTCGGCCAGCCGGACGGCGTCGACGTGGGGGAGCGCCCGGTCGTAGACGTCACCCGACACCACCACGAGGTCGGCCCGCTCGGACTCGACCACGTCGAGCAGGTGGTCGACGTACGCCGCCTGGTGCGCGAGCATCCCCTCACGGTGGAACGACCGGCCCAGGTGCCAGTCGGACGTGTGGAGGATGCGCATGTGACCAACTTAGGAAGTCGCGCCGACAGTGCTCCGGTCCCACGCCGTGCGGGGTGACGCTGGTGCGCGGTTTGGTCCCCAACCGCAGACTTCCGGGGCCGATCCGTGGGGTTTGGTCCCCAACCGCGGTCCCCAGGCCGCACTCAGGTGTAGCGGACGCAGCGGCGCCCCGAGGTGAAGCCGTAGAGCGCCAACCCGCTCTCGCGCGCGAGCCGCACGGACAGGCTGGTGGGAGCCCCGACGGCGACCAGCGAGCCGACGCCGGCGGAGGCGGCCTTCTGCACCAGCTCGAAGCCGGCCCGGCCGCTGACGACCAGGCACGCCGCCGCCGGCGACTGCCCGGCCAGCACCCGGGCTCCGGTGGCCTTGTCGACCGCGTTGTGCCGCCCGACGTCCTCGCGCACGACGAGCGGGGTCCCGTCGGCGTCGAAGAGGCCGGCCGCGTGCACCCCGCCGGTGCGCGCGAAGACGTCCTGCCGCTCACGCAGCAGGTCCGGCAGGCGGCGTACGACGGCCGGCGCGGGCAGCTCGCCGGCCCACCGCGGGGCCGCGGTGACCGTGAGCGCGGCCTCGACGCTGTCCTTGCCGCACACCCCGCAGGCCGACGAGCCGGCCGACTGTGCGGAGTGCCGGTGACCGGGGTCGGCGAGCGGGGGAGCCGACAGCGTGACCGTGACCACGTTGAACTCCTGCTCGGGCGTCAGGTCGACGTCGGTGCAGTAGGCCACGCCCCCGACGTCGTCGGGCCGGGCCAGCCCCTCGTGGACCAGCCACCCGGCGGCCAGCTCGAAGTCGTGGCCGGGGGTGCGCATCGTGACCCACACCCGCCGCGCGGGCGCGCCGGGCCAGGCGAGCCGGATCTCGAGCGGCTCCTCGGTCGCGAGCCGGTCCTCGTGGCGGCGCTCGGTGCCGTCCTCGAGCAGCTCGTGCACCCGGGTCCGGACCGTCGGACCGGGTCGGCGCGCGCGGTCGGCGGTCACGAGGCCGGGTAGGCCGTCCGCACGGCGAGCATGCGGCTCAGCTGGTCCGCCTCGTCGCCGACCCGGCGCCGGATGGACGGGTCGAGGCCCGGGTCCTCGACCAGTCGCGTGGCCCGGGCGAGCGTCTCGTGGGACAGGGACGTGGACGGGAAGAAGAACTCGGCCGCGTCGGCAAGCACCCAGCCGCTGCGCACCTGGACGGTGTCGGGCAGCTCGTCGAAGTAGCGGTCGACGTAGGCGTCGGTGAGGTGCTCCTGGCCGTGCTGCCACATGCCGAGGGCGGCGGCCTCGAGCTCGTAGTTCGACACGTCGAGCTCGCCGGTGAAGATCCGCCACGCGAACGCCTTCGCCTCCGCGTCGGGCAGGGAGGTCAGCGCGCGGGTGTGGGCCACCTGCGACTGCGCCGTCGGCTCGGCATCGAGCGCCGCCTTCAGCTCGTCACGGTCGGTCGCGCCCAGGCCCGCCAGCCTGACCAGGAGCCGCCACCTCAGGTCGAGGTCCAGGTCGATGCCGTCAGGGGTCGAGCCCAGCCAGGCCCGGAGCTCTGTCGGGTCGCCCGAGGAGCGGATCGCCGCCCGGAACGCCGTCAGCTGGTGCTCCGAACCGCGGGGGAGCGAGGCGATCTTGTCCAGCGCGGCCCGGTGGACGCGCTCGACGCCCCCGGTGGGAGCCACTGGCAGGAGGGTGGCGAAGACCCAGCTCATCGTCCGGCGTGGGGTGTCCTCGGTGTCCTCGACCGGCAGGCTCGCCTCGACCAGGTCCAGCGCGTCGGCCGGGTCGATCGCCGCGTTGTGCAGGGCGCTGCGCACGTTGTTCCAGATGCCGGCACGCAGCAGGTCGTCCTCGACGTCGGGCAGCATCCGCTTGAGGGCGGCGACCGTGGTGGCGTCCGGCCGGACGACTGCCCACGAGTCCTCGTAGGGGTCGAGGACGACGGGGGAGTCGCCAGCGTCGAACGGCGTCTCCGGCAAGGCCAGCCGCAGGCTCTCCAGCGTCCACTTGCCGTCGCGAGCGACCGCGGCCCGCAGGGCGTGGGTTCGCTCGGCCGGGTGCCCCTCCGGGGGAGTACGGCGCACGACGCCGGCCGCCCGGTCGAGCGTGATCGTGTCCGGGCCGGCGGTGCGCAGCCAGTTGCTGGTGAACGACGACAGGTCACCGGCGCCCGCCTGCTCCCAGCTGGTGAAGAGGTCGTGCATGGTCGCGTTGCCGAAGCGGTGCTTGGTGAAGTGGTCGATCGCGCCGTCGAAGAAGACCTTGTCGCCGAGGGTGGCGTTGAGCTGCTTGAGGATGCTCGAGCCCTTGGCGTAGGAGATGCCGTCGAAGTTCTGCAGGGCGGAGACCGCGTCGACCGCGCCGTTGCCGGCCACGGAGTGGGTGCTGGGTCGCTGGTCGGCGGTCAGCCCCCACTGCCGGCGGGCGTAGGCGTTGTCGGTCCAGGCGTCGTCGTACTCCGTGACGTCGGCGGTGACCCGGTTGCCCATGTACTCGGCGAACGACTCGTTGAGCCAGAGGTCGTCCCACCACTTCGGCGTGACGATGTTTCCGAACCACTGGTGCGCCATCTCGTGCGCGACCGTGCTGGCGCGGGCGATGCGCATCCCCCGGGTGACCCGGCTCGAGAAGACCAGCGGGTCGCGGAAGGTCACGCAGCCGGGGTTCTCCATGGCGCCCGCGTTGAACTCCGGCACGAACGCCTGGTGGTAGTCGCCGAACGGGTCGCGGATCCCGAACAGGCGGTGGAACTCGTCGAAGCACTGCTTGGTCATCGTGAAGAGCTCGTCGGCGTCCGCGTCGAGGTCCTTGGCGATGCTGGCCCGGGCAGAGAGCCCCAGCGGGATGCCGTCGTGCTCGTCGCGGACCAGGTGGTAGGGCCCGGCGACCAGCGAGACGAAGTACGTCGACAGCGGCTGGGTGCGCTCGAACTCCCACACGCCCGGCTCCGGGTTGGTCCCCGGCGCGTTGCCGACCACGACCCAGTCGGCCGGCGCGGTGACGTGGAAGGTGTACGGCGCCTTCAGGTCCGGCTGGTCGAAGCACGCGAAGATGCTCGGCGCCGCGTCCATGAACGACATGCCGTAGACGTAGTGCCTGCCGTCGGCCGGGTCGACGCTGCGGTGCAGCCCCTCGCCGTCGTTGCGGAACCGCATGGTGGCGTCGACCACCAGCTCGTTGGGGCCGGCGACCGTCTCGAGCGGCAGCCGCCCGCGGTGGAGCAGGTCGACGTCGAGCGGGCTGCCGTTGAGGCGGATCTCGCTCACGGCCGCGGGCTTGAGGTCGAGGAACGTCGGCCCGCCGCGCGAGGTGAAGCGCACGGTGGTCACCGAGCGGAACGTCTCGTCGGAGGACGCGAGGTCCAGGCTGACGTCGTACTCCTCGACGGTGAGGAGGTCGAAACGCGCCTGGGCCTCGGTGTTCTGGAGGCTCTGGAAGGGGGTCGTCACGGCGACCACCCTATGTCGCCCCGGGAGGTCACGGTTCGGCAAAGAGACCTTCGACTCTGCCCCCCGGGACCCGCGCCGACCTACGCTGCGGCCCGGACAGGATTTCGGGGCAACCAAACGGGTGCTCGCCGCGTCTGACGTGCGGGACGTGGAGTCACGTCCGCTACCTATCGGGGAGGAAGTGGCTTCATGTCACACAGCACAGTCATGAGCCGGGGCCGCGCCCTGGCTTCTCTCGGGGCCGTGCTCGGCCTCGGCCTGAGCATGGCGGCCGTCACCGGCGGCACCGCCACCTCGGCCGAGCCGGCCGGAGACTGCAAGGCGGCCTACCCGGTCGCGAGCCTCACGGACGGCGACGCCGTCACCGGGCTCACGGTCAGCAAGGGCACCACGCCCGAGGGCTTCACCGGCGAGGTCCTGGGCGTCCTCGACGACGGCATCGGTCCCGACCTGGACATGGTGCTGGTGCGCCTGGACTCGCCGGCCATCCAGCAGGCCGGCGGCATCTGGTCCGGCATGTCCGGCTCGCCCGTCTACGCCGCGGACGGCCGCCTGATCGGAGCCGTCGCCTACGGCCTGGCCTACGGCCCGTCGCCGGTCGCCGGCGTCACCCCGTTCGAGGACATGGACAACTACCTGGCCTCGGCCCGCCCCGGCACGATCAAGGTCGGCGGTGCGGTCGCGCGCACCATCGCCGGCCACTCGGACGTCACGAGGGCCCAGGCCGAGGAGGGCCTCTCGCAGCTGAAGATGCCGCTCGGCGTCAGCGGCATCGGCGCCCGCCGCCTGGAGCAGGCCCAGGCGACCGGCAAGCACGCCTGGCTGCCCAAGGAGACCTACGCGATGGGCTCCTCGGCGGCTCCGGGAGTCGGCGCCGGGCCGGACACGATCGTCGCGGGTGGCAACCTGGCCGCCTCGCTGTCGTACGGCGACGTCACCCAGGCCGGGGTCGGCACCGCCACCTCGGTCTGCAACGGCAAGGTGGTCGGCTTCGGCCACCCGATGGCGTTCCTCGGAGCGACCACGCTGACCATGCACCCCGCCGACGCGATCTACATCCAGGAGGAGTCCCTCGGGGCGCCGTTCAAGGTCGCCAACCTGGGCGCCCCGGCCGGCACCATCACCGACGACCACCTGACCGGGATCACCGGCCTGTTCGGCACCCTGCCGGAGACGGCCGACATCACCTCTGCGGTGTCCTACCGGGACCGGTCCCGCACCGGCGCCAGCCACGTGTCGGTGCCCTCGGGTGCCGCCGCGACCACGTTCTACGAGCTGGTCGCCAACCACGACCGGGTCCTGGACGCGATCGTGCCCGGCTCGGAGCTGCTCAGCTGGACGATCACCGGCCACGAGGGCGACGGGTCGCCGTTCACGATCAGCGTGACCGACCGCTACGCCTCGGACTACGACATCACCTTCGACTCGGCCTACGAGCTCGCGGACTTCGTCTACTCCCTGAGCGCCGTCAGGGGGGTCACGATCGACGACGTCACGATGGACTCCGACGTGATCGACGACAACTCCACCTGGGAGGTCTCCCGCGTCGAGCAGTACGTCGGCGGCGCGTGGACCAAGGCCGGCAAGGGTGCGCCGATCGTCACCGAGGCCGGCAAGACGCTGCGGCTCCGGGCGGTGCTCACCGGCGCCACCGGCACGCGGACGGTCCCGGTCTCGTTGAAGGTCCCCGAGAAGGCGTCGGGTTCGATGGGCCGACTGTTCGTCGTCGGCGGCAGCTACACGTGGTCGCGCCTCTCCTACCCGAACTCGGTCGCGCAGGCCGAGAAGTACGCCGACACCCTGGTCCGCAACGACCAGATCCAGGTGTCGCTGGACGTCGCGAAGAGGCGGAGCTCGCTCACCGCCAGCAAGGTCACCCAGCCCCTCGACAAGGTCGTCGTGGGCGGCAAGCGGGTCAGGGTGATCGTCCAGTAGGGCATCGGCACGCAGCACGCTCGTCACGGCGGGCCGGGAGTCTTCTCCCGGTCCGCCGCGGCATGTCCGGGGAGGCCTAGGCTGGGCCCATGGCCGACCAGTCGAGCACCGAGAAGGACGCGCTGCTGCGGCTGATCCGCGACTCGGTGATCGGCGACGACCACGTGATGGAGACGCCGTACGGCAGGCGCCGGGTGACGTACGCCGACTACACGGCCTCGGGCCGCGCGCTCGGCTTCATCGAGGACTTCATCCGCGACCAGGTGCTGCCCAGCTACGCCAACACGCACACGGAGTCCAGCGGCACCGGGCTGCAGACGACCCGGCTGCGCGAGGACGCCCGCGCGATCATCCACGCCGCCGTCGGCGGCGACGACGACACGGTCGTGCTGTTCGCCGGCTCCGGGTGCACGGGCGCGATCGCCAAGCTGATCGGCGTGCTGGGCCTGCGGATCCCCTCGGCGCTCGAGGACCGCCACCACCTCGCCGAGCACATCGCGCCCGCCGAGCGGCCGGTCGTCTTCCTCGGCCCCTACGAGCACCACTCCAACGAGATCCCGTGGCGCGAGTCGATCGCGGACGTCGTCGTGATCCACCAGGACGCCGACGGCGGCGTCGACCAGCAGGACCTCCGCGAGCAGCTCGAGAAGTACGCCGAGCGCCCGCTCAAGATCGGCTCCTTCTCGGCCGCGTCCAACGTGACCGGCATCGTCTCGGACACGGCCGGCATCTCCACGCTGCTCCACGAGCACGGCGCGCTCAGCTTCTGGGACTTCGCCGCGGCCGCGCCGTACGTCGACATCGAGATGCAGCCCGTCGACCCGGCCCGGCCGCTGTCCTACAAGGACGCGATCTTCCTGTCGCCGCACAAGTTCATCGGCGGCCCGCAGACCCCCGGCGTCCTGGTCGCCCGGCGCGAGCTCTTCGCCAACCGGGTGCCCGACGTCCCCGGCGGCGGCACCGTGGCCTACGTCAACGACGACGACCACCGCTTCCTCGACGACCCCACCCACCGCGAGGAGGGCGGCACGCCCGCGATCATCGAGTCGGTCCGGGCCGGGCTGGTCTTCCAGCTCAAGCAGGCCGTCGGCACCGACACGATCCGCGAGCAGGAGGACCGCCACCTGTCCCGCGCCGTGGCGGCGTGGCGCGACGAGCCCAGCATCGAGCTGCTCGGCAACCTGGCCGCCAAGCGGCTCTCGATCGTCTCGTTCGTGGTGCGCTCGCCGTCTGGGCGCTACCTGCACCACAACTACGTCGTGGCGCTGCTCAACGACCTCTTCGGCGTCCAGTCGCGCGGCGGCTGCTCCTGCGCCGGGCCCTACGGGCACCGGCTGCTCGGCATCGACCTGGAGCGCTCGCACGAGTTCGAGCGGGAGATCACCGGCGGCTGCGAGGGCATCAAGCCCGGCTGGGTGCGGGTGAACCTCAACTACTTCGTCTCCGACGCCGTGGCCGACTACCTCACCGAGGCGGTGCGCCTGGTCGCACGGGACGGCTGGCGACTGCTCGGCGACTACCGCTTCGACACCGCGACCGGCATGTGGCGGCACCGCGACGGGGTCGTGCTGCCGCCACTGAGCCTGCACGACGTCTCGTACGCCGGCGGGGCACCGTCGATGCCGGCCGGCCGGGCCACCGGCGGAGAGGACCTGCTGGCCGAGCACCTGCGCGAGGGCGCCGCGATCCTGGCCGCCGCCGAGGGGCCGGACCTCGCCGACCACCCGGCCGCCCTGAGCGCGGACTTCGAGCACCTGCGGTGGTTCGACCTGCCGCGAGAGTGCATGGAGGCCTGAGGTGTACGTCCCCGACCACTTCGCGGTCGACGACACGGTCGTGCGCGACTTCCTGGACAACCTGCGGGCCGCCGACCTGGTGACCGCGACCGACGAGGGCCTGGTGGCGACCTACCTGCCGCTCCTGCACGACCCGGACGCCGGGCCGCACGGCTCACTGGTGGGGCACGTGGCCCGCAACAACGACCAGTGGCGCCAACCGCCGCTCGGCCAGGCGATGGTGATCGCCCGCGGCCCGGACGCCTACGTCAGCCCCTCGTCGTACGCCAGCAAGTCCGAGCACGGACGGGTCGTGCCGACCTGGAACTACGTCACCGTGCACGCCTACGGCCGGCTGGTCGTCCACGACGACCCGGTCTGGGTCGAGGCGCTGGTGCGCCGCCTCACCGACCACCACGAGCGCGGCCGCGAGCAGCCGTGGTCGGTCGACGACGCACCCGCGAAGTTCTACGCCGGCCAGCTGCGGGCGATCGTCGGGGTGGAGCTGGTGATCGAGCGCGTGGAGGCGAAGTTCAAGCTCAGCCAGAACCGCCCCGCCGCCGACATCGACGGAGTGGTCGCCACGCTCGCGGCGGACGGCGACGCCGGGTCGGCCGCGCTGGTCGAGCGCTTCCGTCCCGACGCCTGAAGCGGCCTCGGGGTCAGCCGAGCCGGACCAGCATCTTGCCGGTGTTGCCGCCCCGGAGCAGGTCGATGAAGGCGCCCACGGTGCTGTCCAGGCCGTCGACGACGGTCTCGCGGTAGGTCAGCTTGCCCTCGGCGACCCAGGCGCCGGCGCGGCGGTAGAACTCGCCGGCCAGGTCGCCGTGGTCGCTGACGATGAAGCCGCGCAGGGTGAGCCGCTTGCTGACGATCATCATCATGTTCCGCGGCCCCGGCGTGGGCTGCTCGTCGTTGTAGCCCGCGACCGCGCCGCACGCGGCGACCCGGCCGAAGTCGTTGAGGTGGAACATCGCGGCCTCGAGGTGGTCTCCGCCGACGTTGTCGAAGTAGACGTCGAACGGCGCGTGCTCCTTGAGCAGCCTGCCGACCGGTCCGTCCTTGTAGTTGACGGCGGCGTCGAAGCCGAGCTCGTCGGTCAGCCAGGCGACCTTCTCCGCCGAGCCGGCCGAGCCGACGACCTTCGAGGCTCCCAGCAGGCGGGCGAGCTGCCCGGCGACGGAGCCGACGGCCCCGGCCGCGCCCGAGACGAGCACGGCGTCGCCCTCCTTCAGCTCCGCGATCCGGGTGAGCCCGACGTATGCCGTGAGGCCGGGCATGCCGAGCACGCCGAGGTACGCCGACGCGGGGACCCGCGAGGTGTCGACCGTGCGCACCGCCCGGGCGTCGAGCAGCGCGTGCTCGCGCCAGCCGGCCTGGTGCAGCACGGTGTCGCCGACGGAGACGGCGTCGTCACCGGAGGCGACCACCTCGCCGACCGCACCGCCGTCGAGGGGCGCGTCCAGCCGGAACGGCGGGACGTAGGACTTCACGTCGTTCATCCGGCCGCGCATGTAGGGGTCGACGGACAGGAAGGTGTTGCGGACCAGCACCTGGCCCGGGCCGGGGTCGGGCAGCTCGGTCTCGACGAGGCGGAAGTTCTCGTCGGTGGGCCAGCCGGAGGGGCGTGAGGCGAGGTGGATCTCGTGCGTGGTGGTGGTCATGCCCTCGATCCTGTCACCCGCGCCGGGGTGGGGGAGATCACCCCCGATTTGGTAACGGAGGGGGTCTCGACATCCGTAGAATGTAAGAGTCGCACGAGCGGCACTACTTATTACACAGGGACGGCCCCGAGAGCGGCCGAAAGGGATGATCACTTCATGAACACGCAGCTGCACCTGGCCTACGGCATCGTCGACGGACGGGCCTACTCGGACCAGGATCGTGCTCTCCTGCGCAAC
>JAOPXF010000079.1 GCA_025965295.1 Nocardioides sp. | reverse complement strand
GAAGGCCACGACCATGCACAGCGCGGTGCAGTCGATCGAAGCCTGGGCGAAGGACCACGACGCCGACCTCCCGACCTGTGAAGGGGACTCGTGAGCGAGTTCGAGCCTGAGCCCGAGCCGGGCCCCGAGCTGCCCGAGGAGCTGCAGATGGGCCTCGACGTGGACCCCGCCCTGGCCGCGGCGATCCTCGAGATCGAGTCGCACATCGCCTCCGGCGGCTGGGACCAGCCCGCCCGGCTCTACGCCCTCGTGCACACCGCGCAGCTGGTCGAGCGCGAGCCCGCGCTCGCGGCCGCGATGGGGCTCGACGCCGCCTCCGCCGAGGGGTCCCTGACCCCCATCGAGCAGGACCAGCTGACGCCCGACCGGCCCCTCGAGTCCGTGCTCGAGTCGATCGTGTGGCCGGCCGACGTGGCCGGCTGCGCCGCGGTCGTCGAGCGGCTGGTGCTGCCGCCGGACGCCGACGCCGACATCCCCGAGGACCCGGCCCGGGCCGAGGAGTTCGCACGCGAGCACCCCGACCGGCAGGAGGTGCGGATCGTCGCCGGCGCCACCCGCACCGGATCGACGTACTGCGCGCTGCGTCTGCGTGCCCACGACGACGACCAGTCCGTGGTCGGCGGCGGGGACCTGGTCCCCGGGCTGCTCGCGCTGCTCGGTGCCACCCTGGAAGAGGAGAGCCATGAGTGAGCTGTTCGACGACGACCCGCGCGACACCGCGCCGCCCCCGCAGCGGTCGGGACGCTCCCGGGCCCTGGTCATCACCGCGGTCGTCGTGATCCTGGCCTTCTTCGGGCTGACCACGTTCGCCGGCATCTACACCGACCGGCTCTGGTACAAGTCCGGCGGCTACGCCGAGGTCTTCAGCACGCTCTTCTGGACCAAGACCGGGCTCTTCCTCGTCTTCGGCGCGCTGATGGCGATCGCCGTCGGCGCCAACATGTACGTCGCCTACCGGCTGCGCCCGATGTTCCGGCCGAACTCCCCGGAGCAGACCGGCCTCGACCGCTACCGCGAGGCGGTCACCCCGATCCGTACCTGGCTGCTCGTGGGCGTCTCGCTCGTGATCGGCACCTTCGCCGGCACCTCGGCGGTGGGGGAGTGGCGCAACTACCTCCTGTGGCGCAACGGCGTGCCGTTCGACCAGCAGGACGCCTACTTCCACAAGGACATCGGCTTCTACGTCTTCGACCTGCCGTGGCTCCACTACGTCGTCGACTTCGCGATGGCGGCGACCGTGGTCGCGCTGATCGCGGCGGCGCTCGTGCACTACCTCTACGGCGGCGTCCGGCTCCAGACCTCGCACGACCGGCTCTCGGGCGCGGCCCAGGCGCAGCTGTCGGTGCTGCTGGGCGTGTTCGTGCTGGCCAAGGCGGCCGACTACTGGCTGGACCGCTTCGACCTGGTCAACCAGTCCGGAGGGCTGATCACCGGCATGAACTACACCGCCGACCACGCGGTGCTGCCGGCCAAGAACATCCTGATGGGCATCGCGGTCATCTGCGCGATCCTGTTCTTCCTCAACGTGTGGCGCCGCACCTGGATGCTGCCCTCGATCGGTCTCGCGCTGCTGGCCCTGTCCGCCGTGCTGCTCGGCCTGATCTGGCCGGGGGTGGTCCAGCAGTTCCAGGTCAAGCCCTCCGAGGCCGACAAGGAGGAGCCGTACATCGCCCGGAACATCGAGGCAACGCGGCAGGCCTACGGCTTCCAGGACGTCGAGCCCGAGCAGTACACCTCCAACTCCTCGATCACGAGCGGCCAGCTCCAGGCGCTCGAGGGGCAGACCTCCTCGACCCCGCTGGTCGACCCGCAACAGGTGCGGCAGACCTTCGAGCAGCAGCAGCAGGCCCGGGCCTACTACTCGGTCGCGCCGGTGCTCGACGTGGACCGTTACGAGATCGACGGTGTCGACCGGGCGCTCGTGCTGGGGGTCCGCGAGCTCGACCAGAGCGGCATCAACGGGGCCGACCAGAACTGGTCCAACCTGCACACCGTCTACACGCACGGCAACGGCGTGATTGCGGCGTACGCCAACCAGCGCCCGGCGGACAACAGCGCCGAGGCGACGGGCATCCAGTGGGCCGAGGGGCAGCCGACCGAGGACTCGCCGGAGGTGCAGAACGCCCTCGGCAGCTACCAGAGCCAGATCTACTTCGGCGAGCAGAGCCCCGTCTACTCCATCGTCGGCAAGACCTCCGGCGCGCCGGACGTCGAACTGGACCTCGGCCAGGCGCGGTCCGTCGGCGCCGACGCCGAGGACGAGACCACGACGTACGCCGGCAAGGGCGGCGTTCCGATCGGCGGGTTCTTCAACCAGCTGATGTACGCCACCAAGTTCGGGGAGCCGAACTTCCTGCTCTCGGGCCGGGTCAACGAGAACAGTGAGGTGCTCTACAACCGGAGCCCGCGCGACCGCGTCGAGAAGGTCGCGCCGTGGCTGACCATCGACAGCGACCCCTACCCGGCCGTGGTGGACGGGAAGATCCTCTGGATCCTGGACGGCTACACGACGACCGACCGCTACCCGTCGGCCGAGCGGGAGTCGTTCAAGACCATGACCGACGACTCGCTCCAGGACCCGGACACCGGGCTGCGGACCCTGCCGACCGACGAGGTCAACTATATGCGCAACGCGGTCAAGGCGACCGTCGACGCCTACGACGGCACGGTCACCCTCTACGCCTGGGACGACACCGACCCGATCCTCACCGCCTGGCGCAGCGCCTTCCCGGGCACCGTCAAGGACAAGTCCGAGATCCCGCCGGACCTGCTCGACCACCTGCGCTACCCCGAGGACCTGTTCAAGGTGCAGCGCTACCAGTTCGCGCGCTACCACGTCGCCAACGCCAAGGACTGGTACGAGAACAACGACCGGTGGTCGGTGCCCGTCGACCCGCA
>JAOPXF010000040.1 GCA_025965295.1 Nocardioides sp. | reverse complement strand
CGCCGAGTCCTGCTACCTCGACTACCACCCGTCGTTCGGCGCCTCGCCCTTCGGCAAGGTGCTGTGCACGTCGGTCAACGACGCGGTGCTGCACGGCCTCCCCCACGACTACGCGCTGCGCGACGGCGACCTGCTCAGCCTCGACTTCGCCGCGAGCGTGGACGGCTGGGTCTCCGACTCGGCGCTGAGCCTCGTGGTCGGGACGCCGCGCGAGGAGGACCTGCGGCTGATCGACGTCACCCAACGGGCGCTGGCCGCCGCGATCGAGGCCGCCGTACCGGGCAACAAGCTCGGCGACATCTCGTTCGCGATCGGCGAGGTGGCCCGCGCCTCGGGGCTCACGATCAACCTGCAGTTCGGCGGCCACGGCGTGGGCCGCACCATGCACGGTGAACCGCACGTCCCCAACGACGGCCGGCCGCACCGCGGCTTCCCGCTGCGCGAGGGCCTGGTGATCGCGATCGAGCCGTGGTTCCTGCACACGACCGACGAGATCTACACCGACGCGGACGGCTGGACCCTGCGCAGCGCGGACGGGTCACGCGGTGCGCACAGCGAGCACACCGTGGCCATCACGGCCGACGGCCCGCTCGTGCTGACCGAGCGGGCCGGTTGATCAGGCGTACGTGACCTGCAGGTCCTTGATGCCGTTGATCCAGCCGTGCCGGAGCCGCTTGGGCTCGGCCAGCTTGGTGATGTCGGGAGCGTGGTCGGCGAGCGCGTCGAAGATCAGGTGCACCTCCTGGCGGGCCAGGTTGGCACCGATGCAGTAGTGCGCACCGTGGCCACCGAACGCGACGTGCGGGTTGGGTGAGCGAGTGATGTCGAAACGGTAGGGGTCGTCGAACACGTCGTCGTCGTAGTTGGCGCTGCCGTAGAACAGGCCGACGCGCTCGCCCTTCTTGACCAGCACGTCGCCGACCTCGACGTCGCGCAGCGCGGTGCGCTGGAAGACGTTGACGGGGGTGGCCCAGCGGATCACCTCGTCGACCATCGTGTCGGGGCGCTCCTTCTTCCACAGCTCCCACTGGTCGGGGTGGTCGAGGAAGGCGTTCATGCCGTGGGTGATCGCGTTGCGCGTGGTCTCGTTGCCGGCGACGGTCAGGATGATGACGAAGTAGCCGAACTCGTCGTCGTTGAGACCGCGGCCGTCCTTGTCGGCCTGCACCAGCTTGGTGACCAGGTCGTCGCGCGGGTTCTCCTTGCGGTCCGCCGCCATCGTCATCGCGTAGCCCAGGATCTCGGCGGCCGCCACGTCGGGCTCGCCGGCGTAGTCGGGGTCCTCGTTGGCGAGCATCTGGTTGGACCAGTCGAAGAGCTTGCGGCGGTCCTCCTGGGGCACCCCGAGCAGGTCGGCGATCGCCTGCAGGGGCAGCTCGGAAGCGACCTCCTCGACGAAGTTGCCCTGGCCGCGCCGGACGGCGTCCTTGACGATGCCGACCGCGCGCTCGCGCATGATGTCGTCCAGCTGGGAGATCGCTCGCGGGGTGAACCCGCGGGAGATGATCTGGCGCGTCGAGGTGTGCTCGGGCGGGTCCTGGTTGATCAGCATCACGCGCTGCATCTCCACCATCTCGCGCAGCATGCCCTCCTGGAAGCGGATGATCGCGCCGTTCTCGGAGGTGGAGAAGTCCTTGCTGTTCTTGGAGACGGCCGCCACGTCGACGTGCTTGGAGACCGCGTAGTAGCCGGTGCCGGACTCCTCGGACATGCCGTCGCGCGCGGCCTGCGCCTGCTCGACCCAGTGCACCGGGGCGTTCTTGCGCAGGGCGAGGAACAGGTCGTGCGGGATCGCCGCCCAGTTCACGTCCGGATCCGTGAAGTCGAATCCCTCGGGCACGATGTCGGTGGCGGTCATGCTTCTCCCTCTCGATGCTGGCCCGGCAGATTACTGGAACGTGTTCTAGTGAGGATCGTTACATACTCACGGAATGCAGGGAAGGCTCGCGGGCCGATTGGGGGCAGTTTTTGCCCCGCGCGCTTGTAGCCGAAATAAGAACGTGTTCTACTTTTGCACCATGGGCACCCCGGTGATCGTCGACGTCGTCCGCACTCCTCTCGGCAAGCGACGGGGCTGGCTGGCCGGCGTGCACCCCGCCGTACTCCTCGGCTCCGTGCAGGCGGAGGTCCTGCGCCGGGCCGTGATCGACCCCGCCGAGGTCGAGCAGGTCGTCGGCGGCTGTGTCACGCAGGCCGGCGAGCAGTCCAACGACATGGTGCGGCGGGCCTGGCTGCACGCGGGGCACCCCCGGCACACCGGCGGCACGGCGATCGACGCGCAGTGCGGCTCCGGCCAGCAGTCGGCGCACTTCGTGCACGACATGGTGGCCGCCGGCACGATCGACGTCGGGGTCGCGTGCGGCGTCGAGTCGATGTCGCGCATCCCGCTGGGCGGCAACGTCCCGAAGGGGCTGGGCGACCCGCGGCCCGACGACTGGGACATCGACCTGCCCAACCAGTTCGAGGGGGCCGACCGGATCGCCCGCCACCGCGGCCTGAGCCGGGCCGATCTCGAGGCCTTCGGCCTCGCCTCGCAGCAGAAGGCCCGGATGGCCGTCGACGAGGGCCGTTTCAAGCGCGAGATCGCGCCGATCACGGCGCCGGTGCTCGACGCCGAGGGCACACCCACCGGCGAGACCCGCGTCGTCGACACCGACCAGGGGCTCCGCGAGACGACCCTCGAGGGGCTCGCCTCGCTGAGGCCGGTGCTGGAGGACGGCCTGCACACCGCCGGCACGTCGTCGCAGATCTCCGACGGCGCCTCGGCTGTGCTGATCATGGACGAGGACAAGGCCCGTGCGCTCGGCCTGACCCCCCGGGCCCGGATCGTCACCCACTGCCTGGTCGGCTCGGACCCCTACTTCCACCTCGACGGACCCGTCGACGCGACCACCCGGCTGCTGACCCGCACCGGGATGGCGATCTCGGACTTCGACCTGTTCGAGGTCAACGAGGCCTTCGCCTCGGTCGTCCTCTCGTGGGCCCAGGTCCACGGCGTCGACCTCGACCGGGTCAACGTCAACGGCGGCGCGATCGCACTCGGCCACCCCGTCGGCTCCACCGGCACCCGCCTCATCACCACCGCCCTCAACGAGCTCGAGCGCCGCGACGCCACGACGGCGCTCATCTCGATGTGCGCGGGTGGTGCGATGGCGACGGGCACCGTGCTTGAGCGCATCTGAGCGCCAGGCGGGCCACTGTTTCACCACGGGATGTAGCGGAACCTGCGCTTCCCATGGCGAATTGATCTTGGGAAGCGCGGCTTCATCAAGGGATGTAGCCGAACCTGCGGGGCCGCCCTCCCTGGCATCTGCCTCCGGGCAGGCAAACTCAGCACGCCTTGTCCAGCCGCCGCCGAATGCGAGCCGCAGTGACCTGAGGGCGGTCGTAGTCGGACCAGATCACGCGAACCATCCGCATGCCCGTGACGTCACGGAGAAGGTCCTCGCGCTCCTTCTCGGCGAACACCACTGCACCGGCGTCCATGCCGGGCTTCAGCAGCCGGCCGTACTTCACCCGACCGTCAAACTCCCCCAGCAGACCGTGGGCCGGCCAGGCCCAGTCGGTGACGCCGATGAGAGTGCCGCTCGCGTCGTACACCTCGAACTGCAGCTCCGGGGCCGGCAACCTGCCAACCCAGCAGAGATGGCGTCCGCGGGACTCGCCAACGCTCTGTGCACGCCCGTCGGCCATCCGCACAACGATGTGCAGGCTGCGCATGAAGGGCCAGCACCACATCAGCTCGAAGCGCCGCATCAGGGTGTCGACATCGGCCTTACCGCCGCACAGGAGCGAGTCGAGGATCACGAGTGCAGACTCGCTCGACGTCCGCGACGCGGCCTCGAGGGCACAACGCTCTGGTTGGAGCGCCCGGCAACCGGCGATCTCGATGACGTCCTCGTCGAGGCAGAAGCCCTCGTGGTGGACGACGTCGCCCTCGATGCGCCCGGGGCCGCCGTCGAGCCGCGTGACGTGCACGCGCCGCAGGTCGACCCCCCATACAGAGACGCCGTGCGCGATCGCCCCCGAGACGTGGCTCAATGCCACCGCCGACCCGAGGGAGCGGAGCACCGCTCGGCTCCGCACCTGGTGCCGCCCGACGTCGTCGAGGGGGTCCCAGACGTCGGCGAAGCAGTAGAAGCCACGGCGGAAGCGCACCCATACCCGGTGGCGCACGAGTCGCGCGACGTCGCGGTCGTCATAGCCGAGGTCGCGGGCCTCAGCTCGCGTGAAGAAGTGACCATTTGCCACGGCCAGCATTCGCAGTGGATCCATGCCTCGAGAATCGCCACACCGGGTGACTGTTGGGCGTCACCTTCGCGCTCCCGTGCAAGACCCCGACACGGCCGCGCCCTGTGAACGACAAGTGGCGCGTTGAACTGCCGCAGGTTCGACTACATCCCTTGCTGAAGCGTCACTTCCCCAGCCGAATTGGAGCTGGGAAGTGCAGGGTCGGCTACATACCTTGATGAACCTGCAGACACTCAGGCGCCGTAGACCGGCTCGGGGTCGGGGGCGTCGGCGATCAGCGAGCGCACGGCGGCCCCCACCTCGGCGGCGTCCCAGCGGGAGCCCCGGTCCTGGGAGGGGCCGTGGGCCCAGCCGGTCTCGAGCGTGAGGCGGCCGCCGTCGATCTCCAGGACGCGACCGGTCACGTCGGCGGACTCCTCGGAGGCGAGCCAGGCGACGACGGGCGAGTTGTCCTCGGGGAGTGCCATCGCCGACGTGTCGAAGGCACCCTCCGTCATCCGGGTGCGGGCGACCGGCGCGATCGCGTTGACGGTGACGCCGTAGCGGCCGAGCTCCTGGGCGGCGACGAGGGTGAGCCCGGCGATACCGGCCTTGGCGGCGGAGTACGTCGCCTGGCCGACGGAGCCCTGGAGGCCGGCTCCGGACGAGGTGTTGACCACCCGGGCCGCGCGCTGGCGGCCCTCCTTGGACTCGGTGCGCCAATAGGCGCCGGCGTGCCGCAGCATCGCGAAGTGCCCCTTGAGGTGGACCCGGATGACGGCGTCCCACTCCTCCTCGGAGGTGTTGACGAGCATCCGGTCCCGGACGAAGCCGGCGTTGTTGACCAGGACGTCCAGCCCGCCGAACTCGTCGACCGCCTGCCGCACCATCGCGGCCGCCTGCTCGAAGTCGGCGACGTCGGCGCCGTTCGCCACGGCCCGGCCACCCGCCGCGGTGATCTCCGCGACGACCTCCTCGGCCGGCGTCTCCCCGGTCCCCTCACCCGCCAGCGAGACCCCGTAGTCGTTGACCAGGACGGCCGCACCGTGCCGGGCCAGCTCGAGCGCGTGCGCCCGGCCGATGCCGCGGCCGGCGCCGGTGACGATCGCGACGCGGCCTTCGAGAAGCTTGCTCACGGGGACTCCAGGGTGTGTGCGGACAGGAAGACCGGCGGCTCGCCACCGCCGTGGCACGCGACCGCCGCGCCCGAGACGTACGACGCCAGGTCCGAGGCGAGGAAGACCGCGACGTGGCCGACCTCCTCCGGCGTGGCCATCCGGCCCAGCGGGATCGTGCGCTCGATGGCGGCGACACCGTCGTCGCCGCCGTAGTGGTCCCCGGTGTGCTCGGTGCGGCACAGGCCGACGTCGATCGTGTTGACCCGCACGCGCGGCGCCCACTCGACGGCCAGTGACCGGGTCAGCGAGTCGAGGCCGGCCTTGGCGGCGCCGTACGCCGCGGTGCCGGGCGACGGCCGGTGTCCGCTCACGCTGCTCACCATCACGATCGCGCCGCCGTTGTCCTGACCCTGCATCACCGCGTTGGCCGCTTGGGCGACGAGCAATGGCGCCAGCAGGTTGAGCTCGACGACCTTCGCGTGCAGGCGCGGGCTGGCGTCG
>JAOPXF010000022.1 GCA_025965295.1 Nocardioides sp. | reverse complement strand
GCCCGTGCAGCAGTTCGCCTACACGACCGGCAAGAACTCCACCGACTCGGCGCTGATCATCGACGCGATGGACCTGCTCTACTCCGGCAACCTCGACGCCTTCGCGATCGTCTCGAGCGACAGCGACTTCACCCGCCTCGCCACCAGGCTGCGCGAGTCGGGCAAGACCGTGATCGGCCTCGGACGACGACGTACGCCGGCCTCGCTGGTGGCCGCGTGCGACCGCTTCATCTTCCTCGAGGTGCTCGAGCAGCAGGACGCGGCCGCGGCACCGGCTCCCGAGGAGTCTGCCGACCCGGAGTCGGCGCCGCCGCTCCCGGACCTGCGCACGATCCTGACCTCGGCGATCAATGGCACCTCCCAGGACGACGGGTGGTCGTCGCTGTCCGCGGTGGGGAGCTACCTCGGCACCCGCAACGCGTCCTTCGACCCGCGCAACTACGGCTTCCCCAAGCTCACCTCGCTGGCCCGCGCCCAGGACTACGTCGAGCTCGACCAGTCCTCGCCCCAGCCGAGGGTGCGGCTGCGCTCGAAGCGGGAGCCCGCCGGGAAGAAGACCGCGAAGGCGACCGCCAAGAAGCAGGCCGCGAAGCAGGCCACCGCGAAGACGTCCGCGCGCACGCGGGGTCAGAGCGGGTAGGTCTGCACGAACTCGGTCAGCCGCTTGAGCTGGTCGGGGTCGGTGGAGGGGATCACGCCGTGGCCGAGGTTGAAGACGTGCCCCTTGGCGGCGCGGCCGGCCTCGATCACCTCGCCGGCACGGGCGGTCATCACGTCGGTCGGCGCGAAGACCAGCGTCGGGTCGAGGTTGCCCTGGACCGCGCGGTCGCCGACGAGCGGGACCGCGGACGCGAGCGGCGTACGCCAGTCGACACCGACCACGTCGGCGCCGGCCTCCCCCATCAGCGTGAGGAGGTTGGACGTGCCGACCCCGAAGTGGATGCGGGGCACGCCGAGGGCACCGGCGCGCTCGAGCACCCGGGCGGAGTGCGGCATCACGTGGGTCTCGTAGTCGCGGGGAGTCAGCGCGCCGGCCCACGAGTCGAACAGCTGCACGGCGCTGGCGCCGGCCGCGACCTGGACCTCGAGGTAGGCCGCGGAGATGCCGGAGATCTTGCGCATCAGGGCGTCCCAGACGTCGGGCGCGCCGAACATCATCGCCTTGGTGCGGGCGTGCTCCTTGGAGGGCCCGCCCTCGACGAGGTACGACGCCACCGTGAACGGGGCGCCCGCGAAGCCGATGAGGGGAGTCGCCCCCAGCTCACCGACCAGGCCCCGGACGGCCTCGGTGATGAACGGGACGTCGTCGGGGGTCAGGTCCGGGATCGCCTCGACGTCCGCGAGCGTCCGGACCGGCTCGGCCACCACCGGGCCCACGCCGGGCTTGATGTCGAGGTCGACGCCCACGGCCTTGAGCGGCAGCACGATGTCGGAGAAGAAGATGGCGGCGTCGACGCCGTAGCGGCGCACGGGCTGCATCGTGATCTCGACCACCAGCTCGGGGTTCATGCACGACTCGAGCATCCCGACGCCCTCGCGGACCTTGAGGTACTCCGGAAGCGAACGGCCCGCCTGGCGCATGAACCACACCGGCGTGTGGGGCACCGGTTCGCCGCGCGTGGCCCGCAGGAACGCGCTGTCGTGGAGGTCGGGTCGGGCGGTCACAAGGTGAAGCCTCGCAGGTCAGTCGGCGTGTTCGCACATCGGGACGAGGCCGCAGACCTACTGTGAACCCATGGTCGTCCGTCAGGAGACGCACCCCGGGACGGGTGCGGGTGCGAGCCCCCCGGAGTTCCGGGAGGCCGTGCGCAGCATGCACGCGGCACGGCTGCGCCCCGAGGTCTTCTGCGAGGAGATGCCGGCGCCGCAGCGCATCGCGCCGTACGCCTCCGCGCTCTCGGCCGACGTCACCGTCGACGACACCGACCTGGGCACCGGGCGGATCATCCTGCTGCACGACCCGGCCGGCAACGACGCGTGGGACGGCACGTTCCGGTGCGTGGCCTACGCGCGCGCCGAGATCGACCTCGAGCTGATCACCGACCCGATGCTCGCCGCGGTCGGCTGGTCCTGGCTGACCGAGGCGCTCGACGCGCACGGCGCGTCGTACGCCTCCGCCTCGGGCACCGTCACCCGGGTCGCGACCGAGAGCTTCGGCGGCATGTCCGACGAGGGCGGCACCGCCCAGATCGAGATCCGGGCGTCCTGGACGCCGCTCGCCACCGGCGACCCGACCGCCACCGTGGCCCTCGACCTCGGCCCGCACGTCGAGGCCTGGGGCGAGCTGCTCTGCACCGCGGTCGGGCTGCCACCCGTGCCGGAGGGCGTCAGCGTCATGCCGAGCCGCCGCGGTCAGCGGGGCTCGGGACGCTGACGACCATGACCTCCGCAGCCGACGACGACGCCTCCGCTGCTCCTTCCGACGTCGACGAGACGCCGGAGGCACCCCCACCGCCGATGCTGACGCTGCGCGACGGGCTGCCGCCCGTCGTGGAGACCGAGGCGGCGCTCCGCGAGGTCTGCGCACGGATCGCCGCCGGCACCGGCCCGGTGGCGATCGACGCGGAGCGCGCGTCCGGCTACCGCTACTCCTCGCGCGCCTACCTGATCCAGCTGCGTCGCGAGGGATCCGGCACCCATCTCGTGGACCCGATCGCGTTCGAGTCGCTCGCCCCCCTCCAGGAGGTCCTCGAGGGCACCGAGTGGATCCTGCACGCGGCCACCCAGGACCTCCCGTGCCTGACCGAGGTGGGCCTCCAGCCGACCGAGCTCTTCGACACCGAGCTCGCCGGCCGGCTGCTGGGCTATCCCCGCGTCGGCCTGGCCACGCTGGTCGAGACGCTGCTCGGCTACCGGCTCGCGAAGGAGCACTCGGCGGTCGACTGGTCGACCCGGCCGCTGCCCGGCCCGTGGCTGGAGTACGCCGCGCTCGACGTCGAGGTGCTGGTCGAGCTGCGGGAGGCGCTCGGCGCGGAGCTGGTCGCCACCGGCAAGGCCGACTGGGCCCGCCAGGAGTTCGAGGCGCTCCAGAGCTTCGAGGCCACGCCGCGTGTCGACGCCTGGCGCCGCACGTCGGGCATGCACCGGGTCCGCGGCCGACGCGGCCTCGGCGCCGTCCGGGCCCTGTGGGAGACCCGCGACGAGATCGCCGAGCAGCGCGACGTGACCCCGGGCCGGATCATCCCCGACGCGGCGATCGTGGCCGCTGCCCAGGCGATGCCGACCGACCGCGCGGCACTGCTGTCGACCAAGGGCTTCCACGGCCGCGGCGCCGAGCGCTACGCCGCGCGCTGGGTCGCCGCTCTCCGCGAGGTCCAGGAGATGGACGAGCACGACCTGCCGACCCGCTCCCCGCGCGGCGACGGTCCGCCGCTCCCTCGCGCCTGGGCCGAGAAGGACCCCGTCGCGGCCAAGCGCCTCCAGCTCGCCCGCGAGGCGATGACCGCGCTCGCCGAGGAGAACGGCCTGCCCGTCGAGAACGTCCTCACCCCCGACTACCTGCGGCGCACCCTGTGGACCCCGCCACGCACCCGGGAACCCGGTGCCCTGCTGGACGCCGTCGTCGACCAGCTCGCGGCGTACGGCGCCCGCAGCTGGCAGATCGGGCTCGCCGCCCCGGTGCTGACCCGGGCCATCCTCGACGCCGACGATACGGCCGAGGAGGAGCCGGTGGACGACCCGCCCGACGACCCCGCCGGGGACTAGACCAACCGGGAGCTAGGGGCTCGAGCTCGGGCTCTCGCTCGCGGCCGTCGGGTCGAGCACCGCGCGCGACTCCTCGTCGATCTGCGCGGTCTGGGCGGCAAGATCCAGCACCGGGACGGTCAACAGCTCCTGCAGGTTGGGGGCGACCGCCGCCTCGAGGGCGGCCCACGAGTCGATCAGGGGTGGCAGCTCGAGGGCCCGGACGCTGGAGTTGAAGACCGAGGCGTGGTCGGGCAGACGGCCCGGCTGCAGGAACGTGTCGGACAGCGCCACCTCGAGGTTCGCCGGCGCAAGGTAGCCGGTGGCGACCACGCGGCCCACCGAGTCCGGGGAGAGCGCGTGCACCAGGAAGTCGGCGGCCTCGGGGGCGCTCGCCGCGGCGGCGGAGATGCAGAGCCCGGTGATGTCGCCGGTGGTGGCCGAGCTGTCCAGGATCGGCATCGGCATCACGTCGAAGTCGAGGCCCTGCACCTGGCGCAGCTCGGGGACCAGCGACCGGAAGCCCTCGATCATCCCGAGTCGGCCGCGCTCGAACCACTGCAGCGGCGTCGCCCGGTCGAGCTGGCGCTCGGTCAGCGTCAGCTGGGGGTTGCGCAGCAGCACCAGCGCCTGCTCGAGAGCCGCCTGGGTGTCACTGTCCGAGAGCGCCAGCGACGTGGGGTCCACGTCGTCGTCGAAGAGCTTGCCCCCGCCGGAGTAGACAAACGGCGCGAGGCCGCGCAGCGTCGGGTCGACGTAGAGCCCCCGGGTCTGCTTGCGGGGCCTCGTCGCGAACTGGGCGGCCGCCGTGAACTGCTCGAACGACCAGCGGGGGTCGCGGGGCTCGGCCTCGGTGCCGAGGTCGGGTGCGTCCAGGCCGCGGGCGCGCATCCGGTCGAAGTCGATGAGCGCCTTGTTGTAGTAGATGACCATCGGCGAGATGCCGTAGGGCATGCACTGCAGCCGGCTGTCGGCACTGAAGGCCTGGAGGGCGTCGCGGGAGTAGCCGTCGCCGAAGTCCACCCCGCGCTCGTCGAGCATCTCGTCGACCGGCTGCGTGAGCTTGTGCTCCAGGAGCCAGGCCAGGTCGCTGCGCGACGCCATGAAGACGTCGGGGACGTCATCACCGGACTCGATGGCCTTGATCAGGCCGTCGTGGTCGGCGTACGTCGAGATCGTGACGTCGCTGTCGTCGCTGAGCGAGTTGAAGACGTCGACGACGCCCTGGAAGGCATCGACCTCGTCGGCTGGGCCGTACACGCCGAAGGTCAGCTTCGTCGGCTTTCCGGAGGCAGACGGCGTGGGCTTCGGCGCCGGCTCGGCGCCACCGGAGTCGCAGCCGGCCGCGGCCAGGGAGGCCACCAGCACGGCCGCGAGGGCCAGCGCGGTGCGCCGACCGGAGCGGCGAAGGTGGCCGCGGCTCCCGCGCCCGGACGCGTCTCCCCGAGATCCACCCTGCGCACGCACCCGCACCCGTTGCTCCACCCACCGTCGTTTCCGCTGCTGACCGGCCCCCACCCTACCGACAGGCCACCTGCGCCCGTACGCATGTCGTTCCACCGTCCGGGACCCCGCGCTCCCTACGATGAACGACGTGACTCGGGTTCTCCTCCTGCCCCTGCTCGTCATCGCGCTCGGCGCGAGCGGCTGCGGCTCCGACGACCGCCCGGTCACCGACCTGGCGGGTCCCCCGCTGCATGCCCGCGAGCACCGCCAGTCGACTCAGGACGCCACCCCCCGGCCGCACCACACGCACCGTGCGGCGCCCGGCCGACCCACCGGCCACCGCACCACGAGACCCAAGCTGGCTCCCCTGCCCACGCTGCGCCGCGAGTCCGCCGCCGGCCACCTCCTCGACGCCGAGCGGATGCCCGCCCTGGCCGACGGCGTCGCCTGGACCGTCGTCGACGAGGGACCGGAGGCCACCGAGCGGGTCGGTGCCTGCCAGAAGACCTCGCTGGAGTCGATCGGGGCACTGGACGCCGTCCGCCGCACGTTCACCGTCCCCGGTGAAGCCGGCGACCGGGCGAGCTCGACCGGGGCGGTCCAGGTCGTGGCGAGGTTCGCCGACGACAAGTCGGCCTGGCGGGCCCACGAGGTGCTGCGGTCCTGGCGCGACGACTGCGAGCAGCGGCTGGACTTCCCACGCAAGGAGGTCGGCCCGCTCGAGACGGTCCCGGTCCGGGTCGGCACCGGCGACAACTACCGCACGGTCTACGGGCCCAGGTCGGCCGAGCGGGGCACCACGGCCGGGCTGGGCATCGTCCGCAGCGGCAGCTACCTCTCGGTGGTGGAGATCACGACCGCGGTGGACGACTACCCCGCCGGCCGCGACCCGGCCCGCGTCGCCGTACGCCGGATCGCCCGCACCTTCGGCTGACCCTCACCCGTCCAGACGGGCGAGCTCGGCGGCCGTGAGCACCAGGTCCACCGCGCCCAGCGAGTCCGTGATCGACTCCGGGCGGCTGGCGCCCGGGATCGGCACGACGTGCGGGCCCAGGGCCAGCAGCCAGGCCAGGCACACCCGCTGCGGGCTGACCCCACGCTCGGCGGCCACCTCCTCGAAGGCCCGGTGTTCCTCGCCGAGCCCCGCCGCCGCGCTCATCCCGCCCAGCGGGCTCCACGGCAGGAAGGCCAGGCCGAGGCGGCCGCAGAGCTCGAGCTCGGGCAGGCCGTGGCGGAAGGCCGGGCTGAGCTGGTTCTGCACGCTGACCAGCGCGTCGCCGAGGATGCCGTGCGCCTCGGCGATCTGGGCGGAGCTGGCGTTGGAGATTCCGACCCGCTGGACCAGCCCCGCCTCGTAGAGCTCACGGAACGCGCCCATGGTCTCGGCGTACGGCACCTGGGGGTCCGGCCGGTGGTGCTGGTACAGCCCGATGCTGTCGACACCGAGCCGGCGCAGCGAGCCGCGGACCGCCTCCCGGATCCAGGCGGGTCGGCCGTCGATCGGCCAGTCGGCGCCGTCGCGGCGAATGCCGCCCTTGGTCGCGACCAGCACCTCCTCGCCACGGCCGCGCAGGGCGCGGGCGACGATCTCCTCGTTGTGGCCGAGCCCTCCGTCGCGGGGGTGGTCGTCGGGGCCGTAGCAGTCGGCGGTGTCGACGAGGGTGACCCCCTGGTCGAGCGCCGCGTGGATGGTGGCGACGGCCCGGTCCGGGTCCGGGAGCGCGCCGTCGCGGCCGGGCCGTGACAGCGGCATGCCGCCCAGGCCCAGGGCGCTGACGGTCGTGGCGGCGGGGCCGGTGCCGAGGGTGCGCGTGATCATGCCGTGACGCTAGGGCACGTCGAGGGTGTGGAAGGCACCGGCCGCCGCGACCACGCGGTCGAAGACGGCACGGTCGAGGGCCGCACCCTCCCGGCGGATGCCGGTCTCCTCGAGCACCAGCAGCCGGTCCAGCCGGACCTCGCTGGGGCGCCGCTCGCGGTCCCACCCGCCGGTGCCGACGTCCATCCAGTGCCGGCCGTGGCGCTCCTCGTCGGCGGCGTCGCGGTCGTGGTCCTTGCTGGTGAGCATCAGCGCCAGCCACCGGTCACCGCGACGGCCCACGAGCAGCACCGGCCGGTCCTTGCCGCGGCCGGCGTCCTCCTCGTAGGCCACCCAGGCCCACACGACCTCGCCGGGATCGGGGCGGCCGTCGCTCCGCGGTCGGTAGTCGACACGGTCGCGCGAGCGGGCCGCCCGGGAGCGGAGCAGGCCGGAGAGCCGATGGCGGAGCTTCGTCACGCCGGAACTCTAGGCGAGGACGCCGGACCGGGAGCGCCTCACGGCGCGTGGCCGCTCGTAGCGGCTTATTGTGGGACCCGGGGCTGCCACGGTCCGGCGCCCTCGTTGTCCACTTTAACGCCTCACACCAGCCGGTGTCGCAGTTCGCTGTGCGCCGCGCTCTCCAGCTGCTCGGCCAACAGCAGCATCCGCTGCACCTCGGCCTCGGTCGGGTCCGGCAGGGACGCCCGCCCGGTCGCGACGACCCGGGCGAAGGCGGCGGCGCGGAAGAGCACGTCGGCGAACTCGCCGCCGGCGATCCCGCGCAGCACCTGGTCGACCATCGCCTTGAGCGCCTCAGGTGCGGGCGGGTCGGCCACCCCGGCCACGACCCGCGCCACCTGCGCGTGCGCCCGGCCGGCCTCGAACTCCCGCGCGACCGCCAGGGGGTCGGCGTACACCCACGAGCGCAGCAGGTAGAGCCGCCACAGGCAGCCGGCCAGCGAGTCGGCCGGGGAGCCGGACCACACCTCC
>JAOPXF010000020.1 GCA_025965295.1 Nocardioides sp. | reverse complement strand
TCCTCGGCGCGATGATCGACGAGGGCTTCGTCGTCCACCTGCCCGACGAGCACCGCTACGGGCTCGGCGTCGCCGCGTTCGAGGTCGGCAGCGGCTACTCGCGCCAGGCACCCCTCCAGCGGATCGCCCGGCGACCGCTCGCCGACCTGGTCGAACGGGTCGGCGCCACGGCGCACCTCGCGGTGCTGCACGGTCGCGACGTCCTCTACGTCCTCGAGGAGCGGGCACCCGGGCGGCCTCCGCTCGTCACCGACGTCGGGGTCCGGCTCCCCGCCCACCTCACCGCGAGCGGCCGCGCGGTGCTGGCGCTGCTCCCGTCCTCCCAGGTGCGGGCCCTCTACCCCGGCGCGGAGGACTTCGTCGACCGGCACGGCGTCGGCCCACGCACCCTCAGCGGCCTGCGCCGGGTGCTGTCCGAGACCCGGCAGCGCGGCTACGCCACCGAGCTCGGCGAGGTCACCCCCGGACTGTCGAGCGTCGCCGCGGCCGTGGTCGACCACAACGGCCACCCCGTGGCGGGCGTGGCCGTGACCTACGAGAGCGGGGACGCCGCGGCGCTCGCTGCGGAGGTCCGGCGCACGGCCGATACCCTCACCCGGCGCATCGGCGGCACACCCTGACCGCATCGGGCGTCACCATCAGGCTGGGGGAGGAAGCATGCGGGCGATCCTGATCGGCAGCGGGTTGGCCATGATCTGCTCCCTGCTCGGGACCCGGCTGGCCATCGGATGGTTCACGAGACACGGCTTCGGGCAGCCGATCAGGGACGACGGCCCCACGACCCATCACGTCAAGAGGGGCACGCCGACCCTGGGTGGGCTGGTGATCCTCGCGAGCGCCACGGCGGCCTACCTCGTCGCCACGATGCTCACCGGCGGTCGGCCCAGCGCCAGCGCCTGGCTCCTCCTGCTCCTGTTCCTGGGCTGCGGAGTCGTCGGCTTCCTCGACGACTTCATCAAGGTCTACACGCAGCACAACCAGGGGCTGAGCAGCCGCGCCAAGATGGCCGGACAGACGGTGGTCGCCCTCGGGTTCGGGATCCTGGCGACGCAGTTCTTCGCCGATGAACGAGGCGTCAGGCCCGCCTCGTCGTACATCTCCACCACGCACGACTGGGGGATCAAGCTGCCGCTGGTCGTGGTCCTGCTGGTGATCTGGTTCATCGTGACCGCGACCTCCAACGGCGCCAACCTCGCTGACGGCGCCGACGGCCTGCTGGCCGGCACCTCGGCCATGGTCTTCGGCGCGTACGCCGTCGTGAACTTCTGGCAGAACAACCACCTGTGCGGCTCCCCCGGGCCCTCGGCTGCGGGGTCCCAGTGCTACGTGGCGCGCGATCCCCTCGACCTCGCGGTCTTCGCGGCGGCCATCGCCGCGGCCTGCATCGGGTTCCTCTGGTGGAACGCCAAACCCGCCCGGATCATCATGGGCGACGTCGGCTCGCTCGCCATCGGGGGTGCCCTGGCCGGCCTCGCGATCATGTCCAGGACCGAGCTGCTCATGAGCGTCATCGCGGGGCTGTTCGTCCTCGAGACCCTGTCCGTGGTCCTGCAGATGACCTACTTCAAGCTCACCAGGCGGATCACGGGCACCGGGCGCCGCATCTTCCGGATCGCCCCCATCCACCATCACTTCGAACACCTGGGATGGGACGAGGTCACCGTGGTCATCCGGTTCTGGATCATCGCCGGGCTGTGCGTGGTGGCGGGTCTCGGGATCTTCTACGCCGACTGGCTCGGCTGACCGTGGGTCAGAGCACCGCGTCGGCACGGTAGCCGGCCCACAGCCGGCCGCCGGCGCGGTCGAGGATCTCGGTCGCGACCGACCGCAGCGGCTCGGCCCGCCCGCAGACCGCCCCGGCCAGGCCCTCCTGCAGCCGCACGGCGTACGCCGACCCCGACTGCGCGTCGTACGCCGCGAGCTCGCGCACCAGCCACTTGCCCGTGCCGGACCAGCGACCCTCCACCGCCAGCAGCAGCTCGGCCGCCTGCTGCCAGGTCGCGACCGCGACGGCGCCCAGCACCTCGGGAGCACCACCCCCGTCGAGGTCGTCGAGCAGGTCGCTGAGCCCGTAGCGCATCGCGTCCAGCTCCGACCCGGACAGCGGCGCCGGCCCGGCGGCCAGGGTGTCCGCACACTCGGCCGCCAGGTCGGCGGCGGTGCCGTCGGCGTCCACGAGGACCACGCCGGTGGCGACCAACCGGGCCATGCTCGGCCTGCGGCTGGCCAGGTCCAGGGCGACGAAGTGCCACACCGACGCGACCGTGTGCACGAAGAGCTCCACCGGCCAGCCGTCGTACTCCAGGGACTCGCGGTGGACCGCGACGTCCGGCAGCACCACGGTGACGTCGAGGTCCGACGTCGCGGTCGCGGAGCCCATCACGACGCTGCCGGAGAGCCAGGCCGCCCGGGCGTTCGGGAAGCGCTCGGCCACCAGCCGGCGTGCGGTGTCCTCGGGGGGCGGTCGGTCCATGTCCGCAGTCTGGTCGACGCGGCGCCGCGGCACATCCCGATAACCGGCGTTGCGCGAATCGACCGCAAAGCGGGTACAGGAGTGCCAGAGTCGCCGAAGGTGACGTCGAGTGGCCTCGCTCGTTGGACGGGCCGAACCTTTCGCAGGAGGAACAGTGGCGCGCAGCAGGAACTCAGGTCCGGGCCGGCGGCTGGCCTGGTCGGCGGTCCTCGCCGTCGCGCTGGTGACCACCGCGGTGGCCATCCCGTCGTACGGCAGCCGGGGCGGCAGCCTGCTCGCCCGCTACGACGCGACGAAGGCCGCCGTCCTCGAGGCGCTGCCGCACACCGACCCGCCGGGCACCCCTGCGCACAACCACAACGACCCGGCGACCAAGAACCTCATCTCCCGCGCCGGCGAGACCGGAACGGACGTCCAGGACCCCACCACCGCCGAGGAGAAGCGCGCCAACGCCGCGTACGTCGCCGCCGAGCGGCTGTCCGCCGACCCGCAGCTCACGACGGTGCCCGTGACGGCCGCCCGGCACCGCCACCCGCAGAGCCGCTACGCGATGGCCAACGGGTGCTACACCCTCACCCGCGGCGGGGAGCCGCTCTTCTTCAAACCGACCCGCCTCGGCACCTATCTCCTCTACGACGCCGAGCGCCGGTTCGTCAGCGCGGCCGGCGGCAAGGCCACCGAGCCGAGCGCCGACACCGAGTGGACCGCCCGGGCGCGCGGGCACCGGATGGCGTTCCGCAGCGGCGACACCGCGCTGACGAAGGGTGGGCGCACGACGTTCCGGCTGACCCGCACGAAGGGCTGCACGGCCTACCCCGAGGCCCAGATCGACGTCCGCGGCCGGCCGACCGCCGGCGTCACGCCGTACCAGGAGGTCCGCGGCTACGTCGACGCGCACACGCACGGCATGGCCTTCGAGTTCCTCGGCGGCGCGCACTGCGGCAAGCCGTGGGACCCGTACGGCGCGCCGTACGCCCTCGTCGACTGCCCCGACCACCAGACCGGGGTCAACCCGCTCGAGTCCTTCCTCTCCGGCGAGCCGAGCCACGACCCGGTGGGCTGGCCGACGTTCAAGGACTGGCCGGCGCCCGAGTCGCTGACCCACGAGGGCACCTACTACCGCTGGCTCGAGCGCTCGTGGCGCGGTGGGCAGCGGATCTTCGTGAACCTGCTGGTCGAGAACAACCAGCTCTGCAGGCTCTACCCCTACAAGCGCGACGGCCTCTCCGACGCCACCTGCGACGAGATGGAGTCCGTCGCGCGGCAGGCCAAGGACATGTACCAGATGCAGAACTACATCGACGCGCAGTTCGGCGGCCCCGGCAAGGGGTTCTACCGGATCGTCAAGAACCCCTTCCAGGCCCGGCAGGTCATCAACGCCGGGAAGATGGCCGTGATCATGGGCATCGAGACGAGCGTGCCGTTCGGCTGCACGTTCAAGGCGCTGCCCACGGGCGACGTCCCCGCCGCCGGCTGCACCAAGGACTCGATCGACCGGCAGCTGACCATGGTCCACAAGTGGGGCGTGCGCCAGATGGAGCTCGTCAACAAGTTCGACAACGCGCTGACCGGTGTCGCCGGCGACGCCGGCGAGACGGGCGCCGTCGTCAACAACGCCAACTTCACCGAGACCGGCAGCTACTGGGACATGCAGCACTGCGAGCCGGCCAACCCCGGCGCCCACGACCGGAACCAGTACGCCGCACCCGAGATCGACGCCGAGCAGCAGGACGCGCTCTTCGGCGCGATGGGGTCGGTGTTCGGGGCGCAGCAGGTCGGGCCCGTCTACCCGCCGCCGGACCACTGCAACAGCCGTGGCCTGACGACCCTCGGCGAGGACACCATCCGGGGGCTCGCGAAGCGGCACATGATCTTCGACCCCGACCACATGAGCGTGAAGGCCCGCCAGTCGTCACTCGACCAGCTGGAGAAGATGAGGTACCCCGGCGTCGTGTCGTCGCACTCGTGGGCCACGCCCGATGCCTACCCGCGCATCTACAAGCTGGGCGGCTTCATCACGCCGTACGCCGGTGACTCGACCGGGTTCGTCGAGAAGTGGCGCACCCACCTCGGCTGGGCGGACAAGCGGTTCTACTGGGGCATCGGCTACGGCGCCGACATGAACGGCCTCGGCGCCCAGGGCGACCCGCGCGGCACCGACGTGTCCAACCCGGTGACCTACCCCTTCAAGGGCATCAACGGGATCACGGTCGACAAGCAGCACGCCGGCAAGCGCGTCTACGACATCAACGCCGACGGCGTCGCCCAGTACGGCCTCTACCCCGACTGGATCCAGGACCTCACCAAGGTCGCCGACAGCCAGCACCCGGGCGACGGAGCCGCGATCGAGGAGGACATCTCCCGCGGCGCCGAGGCCTACCTCCAGATGTGGGAGCGGGCCGAGGGCGTCAAGGCCGACTCGTGCCGCAACCCCGGGCTGCGCAAGAGCGTCGCCAAGGTGCAGCGGCTGGTCCACCCCGGGATGTCGACCCGGCAGGTGATGGTGGCCGTGGGCCAGCCCTACGCCCGGCTCGGCGACCACTACACGTTCTGCGCGACCGCCGCGGGCGACCCCGAGGTCCGGATGCAGGTCACGTTCGGCCGCGCCGGCAAGGTCACCCGCCTCGCCCGCCTGGGCTGACCACGTCCGCGGGCCCGGTTACCGCCACGTAAGAACCCTCACATGGTCCGGGCCCTGGCGCGGCCGCGAATGCCCGTATCCTCCTGACAGCAACCCGTCGAGGCAATCCCGGCGAACCCGCTCGTGATGAGGGAGTGAAAGTGGATCTGGTGTTGATTCTGGGGCTCGGGATGACGGCGGTCACGCTCGTCCTGGCCGGGCGCCGTGTGCTCTTCCTGGGCCGGCTCATCACCAGTGGGCAGCCGGCTCCGGACCGCCTCGAGAACGTCACGAAGCGGCTGGGCCAGTCCCTCAAGACCCAGG
>JAOPXF010000501.1 GCA_025965295.1 Nocardioides sp. | reverse complement strand
GATCATCGCGTCGACCACGCGCTCCGCCGGGTGTGGGACGTAGGTGTCCCCGTCGCGCTCGACCGCGGCCCTGGTCGCGTTGCGGATCTTGACCATCAGCTCCATGTTCAGCTCGTCGGAGAGCTGCAGGGTGCCGACCGGGTAGCCGTCCTGCGTGGCCGCCCGCTCCAGCGAGATCGGATGCACGCCCTCGGCGAGCATCGCGAGCCCCTCGTTGACCATCGTGCCGATGACCCGCGAGGTGTAGAAACCGCGGCTGTCGTTGACCACGATCGGGGTCTTGCGGATCTGCTGGACGACGTCGTACGCCTTGGCCAGCGCCTCGTCGGAGGTCTCCTCGCCGCGGATGATCTCGACCAGCGGCATCTTGTCGACGGGGCTGAAGAAGTGCAGCCCGATGAAGTCCTTCGGCCGGTCCACACCGGAGGCGAGCTCGGTGATCGGGAGCGTCGACGTGTTCGAGCAGAGCAGCGCGTCGGGGTTCACGAACGGCGCGATCTCGGCGAACACCTTCGCCTTGAGGGCCGGGTCCTCGAAGACCGCCTCGATCACGAGGTCGCACCCGGCGAGGTCCGCCGGGTCCTGGGTCGCGGTGATCCGGCCGAGCAGCTCGGCCTTCTTCTCCTCGGTGCTCTTGCCCCGCGAGATCGCCTTGTCGAGCAGCTTCTCGGAGTAGGCCTTGCCCTTCTCGGCGTTCTCGACGGCGACGTCCTTGAGGACGACCTCCATGCCGGCGCGGGCACAGGAGTACGCGATGCCGGCGCCCATCATCCCGGCCCCGAGGACGCCGACCTTGACGGCCCGGTACGGCGGGATCCCGTCGGGACGCAGCGACCCGGAGTTGATCGCCTGCAGGTCGAAGAAGAACGCCTGGATCATGTTCTTCGAGCCCTGGTTGACGATCAGGCTGGTCAGGTAGCGCGACTCGATCCGCGAGGCGGTGTCGAAGTCGACCTGGGCGCCCTCGACCGCGGCGGCCATGATCGCCCGGGGGGCCGGGTAGACCGCGCCCTTGGTCTGCTTGCGCAGCAGCGCCGGGAAGGCCGGCAGGAACGCCGCGAGCTTCGGGTTGCTGGGCGTGCCACCGGGCATCTTGTAGCCCGGCTGGTCCCACGGGTTCTGCGCGGCGTCGGGGTTGGCCTTGATCCACGCCTTCGCGGCCGGGACCAGCTCCTCGCGGGTGGCGACGAGCTCGTCGACGAGGCCCTTCTCCAGCGCCGCGGCGGGCTTGAACTGGGTGCCGGGCAGCAGCACGTCCATCAGCGCGGGCTGCAGGCCGAGCAGGCGTACGACGCGCGTGACGCCGCCGCCGCCGGGCAGCAGGCCGAGGGTGGACTCGGGCAGCCCGAGCGAGACCCTGGGGTCGTCGACGACGATGCGGTGGTTGGCGGCCAGGCAGATCTCGAAGCCACCACCGAGCGCGGCGCCGTTGACGGCGGCCACGACCGGCCTCGGGAAGAGCTCGAGCCGACGGAGACCGGCCTTCACGGCCTCGCCCATCGCGAAGACCGAGGGCGCGTCGGCCTTCGTGGCCTGGACCATGCTCTTGAGGTTGCCGCCGGCGAAGAACGTCTTCTTGGCGCTGGCGATCACGACCCCGGTGATGCTCGTGTCGTCCTGGGCCAGGTCGTCGTACAGCCGCTGGACGGCCGCGGCCATCGAGGTCAGGTAGAGCTCGTTCATCGTGTTGGCGCTGGACGTCGGGTCGTCGAGCGTGAGCGTGACGATGCCGTCCGCGTCGCGGTCGTAGTGGACCGCGGTCTGGGTCGACTCGTCGATCGAGCTTGTCGAGATCTCAGTCATCTCTGTCCTTGTCTTCGTTGGTTGAGGAGGTCGCGCAGCGACCGTCTCGAAACCATGGGGTTCTGGGGCTCTGGGGCCTGGAGTTCTGGGGTCCCGGACTTCTGGGTTGCGGTGGTCTTTCGCCTCACCGGGTCTCGACACGCTCCTCGCGACTTCGCGGGCTCAGTCGCGTCGCTTGCTCGACCACCAACAGCTGGCCTGACCTCGTTCCTCGGTCAGACCAGCTCCACGATGGTCGCGATGCCCATCCCGCCGCCGACGCAGAGCGTGGCGAGGCCGCGCCGCAGGTCGCGGCGCTGGAGCTCGTCGACCAGGGTGCCCAGGATCATCGCGCCGGTGGCGCCGAGCGGGTGGCCCATGGCGATCGCGCCGCCGTTGACGTTGGTGATCTCGTGGCTGATGCCCAGGTCCTGCATGAAGCGCATCGCGACGGCGGCGAAGGCCTCGTTGATCTCGAAGAGGTCGATGTCCTCGACGGACAGGCCGGCCTTGGCGAGCGCCTTGCGGGCGGCGGGGGCCGGGCCGGTCAGCATGATCGTCGGGTCGGCACCGGAGACCGCGGTGGCGATGATGCGGGCGCGCGGGGTCAGGCCCAGGTCGGCACCGACCTGCTCGCTGCCGATGGCCATGATCGCGGCACCGTCGACGATTCCCGACGAGTTGCCGGCGTGGTGGACGTGGTCGATCCGCTCGACCCAGTGGTACTTCTCGAGCGCCACGTCGTCGAAGCCGGCCTGCTGGCCCATGTCGGCGAACGACGGCTTGAGCGCGGCGAGCCCCTCGGGGCTGGTGTCGGGACGGATCGTCTCGTCGTGGTCGAGCACGGTCAGCCCGTTGATGTCCTTGACCGGGATGACCGCATTGGCGAAGTAGCCGTTGGCCCAGGCCTTCGCGGCCCGGTGGTGCGACTCCGCGGCGTAAACGTCGACGTCTGCGCGGGTCCAGCCGCCGAGGGTGGCGATCAGGTCGGCACCGATGCCCTGCGGGACGAATCCCGTCGTGAGCGCGGTGGCCGGGTCGGATGCCCAGGCGCCACCGTCGGAGCCCATCGGCACCCGGCTCATCGACTCCACGCCGCCGGCCAGGATCAGGTCCTCGAAGCCGCCGCGGACGCGGGAGGCGGCCTGGTTGACGGCTTCGAGGCCGGAGGCGCAGAACCGGTTGAGCTGGACGCCCGCGACGGTCTCGGGGTAACCGGCCTTGAGCGCGGCGGTCTTGGCGATGTCGCCGCCCTGCTCGCCGACCGGTGACACCACGCCGAGGACGACGTCGTCGATCCGGTTCGGGTCGAGGGAGGGGTTGCGCACCCTGATCTCGTCGAGGAGGCCGACGACGAGGTCGACGGGCTTGACCTCGTGCAGCGTCCCCACCGCCTTGCCCTTGCCGCGCGGCGTACGAATGTGGTCGTACACGAATGCTTCTGCCATGACCGTCCTTGCGCTTGTCCGTGGTCGAGAGACCACGCCGTGACGACGAGGCCTCCTCGATTGTGACACCATCGGTGTCACGGTCAAGGCCCAGGCCGCTGTGGTCTGGGTCACCCGAGGAGCAGACGAGGAGCGGCGATGGACGAGAGTGCCGAGAGCCTGCGGGAGCTGCTCACGCTCGACGAGCTGACCCACCGCGTCGGGATGAGCGTGCGCAACATCCGCTTCTACACCACCAAGGGCCTGGTGCCGCCGCCGATCCGGCGCGGCCGGTCGGGCTACTACACGCCCGACCACGTGGCCCGGCTCGAGCTGGTCCAGGAGCTGCAGAGCCACGGCTTCACGCTCTCCGCGATCGAGAAGTACGTCGCCAACATCCCCCGCGACGCGACCCCCGAGGACATCGCCCTGCAG
>JAOPXF010000490.1 GCA_025965295.1 Nocardioides sp. | reverse complement strand
GGCCGGCGTACGACGTGAACTGGTCGGGCCGGTCCCGGCGCAGCGTCAGTGCCGCATGGGTCACGCGGAGCTTGGCCGCGCCGGGGTCGTCGGGCTTGTCGGTGAGCACCGTGTCGGCCCCCTCGCGCAGCGCGCCGAGCAGGTCGGTGCGGGCGTCGAAGTCGACGAAGCGCCGGTTGTCGGGGTCGACCAGGCTCTGCTCCCACAGCTCGCTGCCCTGGTAGACGTCGGGCACGCCGGGGATCGTGATCGCGACCAGCTTGGCGGTGAGCGCGTTGCTCCAGCCCGGACCCACGACCCGGGCCAGCAGCCCGTCGAGGACGGCGGTGACCCGCTCGTCGTCGTACGCCGCGTCCACGGCCGCGTGCACGGCGGCCTCGAACTGCTCGTCCGGGGCGGTCCAGGTGGTGCGGTCGCCGGCCTCGCGCATCGCCTTCTCGGCGTAGCCGTGCAGCCGTTCGCGGGTCGCCGGCCAAACGCCCACGACGGCCTGCCACAGCAGCGCGGCGAAGCCGGGGTCGGGCACGGGCGCCAGGACGAGCAGCTCGTCGAGCGCCGCCTCCCAGTCGCCGGGGATCTCGCCCAGGGCGGTGATCCGGGCGCGGACGTCCTCGCCGCGCTTGGTGTCGTGGGTCGACAGCGTCGTCATCGCGTCCGGCCACTCGGCCTGCCGGGTGCGCATGTGCGCGTGGAACTCGTCGGGGGTGATCGCGAAGACGCTCGGGTCGCCGCCGACCTCGTTGAGCGAGGTGAGCCGGGAGAAGCGGTAGAACGCGCCGTCCTCGACGCCCTTGGCCATCACCATCCCGCTGGTCTGCTGGAATCGCTTCGCGGCGTCCGCGTTCGGGTCCGACAGCACGGGCAGCAGTACGTCGAGGGTCTCGGCCAGGTCCGGTCGGTGCTTGCGCGCCAGCGCGAAGGCCTCGTCGAGATGGGCCCGCCCCTCGGGAAGGTAGGAGCGGTACACCGGGAAGCAGGCGAGCAGCTCGGCCACGGCGTCGGCCAGGTCGTGCGTCTCACCGGGTTTCGACGACGCTCGCTGCTCAACCACCGGTTCCGCCTCCCGCACGATCCGGTTGACCTCGGAGTTGAGGATGCCGTCGGCGACCGCGCGCTTGGTGTCGTGGATCAGCTCGTGCCAGTCGACCGGCCCCCCGCGGAGCCGGGCCTCGAGTGCGTCGAGCGGCGCCTGGCCGGCCGGGTCGGTGAGGACACGGTCGAGGTGCGCGAGGGCGTCGTACCCGGTGGTGCCGGCGGTCGCCCACGAGGTCGGCAGCTCCTCGCCGGGCTCGAGGATCTTCTCGACGAGCACGTAGGAGTCGCGGGTGAGGTCGGAGAGGTCGTCGAGGTAACCCTGCGGGTCGCGCAGGCCGTCGGGGTGGTCCACGCGCAGCCCGTCGACGAGGTTCTCGTCGAACCAGCGCCGGATCTCGACGTGGGAGTCGTCGAAGACGTGCGGGTCCTCGACCCGGATGGCCGCGAGCGTGTTGACGGCGAAGAACCGGCGGTAGTTGAGGCCGCTGTCGGCCACCCGCCAGTTGACGAGTTCGTAGTGCTGCCGGTCGTGGACGGTGTTCGCGTCGGCGCCGTCGTCGGCCGTGCCGGGCGCGATCGGGAAGCGGTTGTCGTGGTAGCGCAGCTCGTCGCCGACCACGGACAGGTTCGCGACCGGTCCGCCGTCGGGCGACCGGTCGTCGTCGCCGACGACCGGGATCCTGATCCGGCCACCCCCGGCCGCCCAGTCGACGTCGAACGCGTCGGCACGCTCGGAGTCACGACCGTGCTTCAGCAGGTCCCACCACCAGACGGACTCGATCGGAGTCGCCACGCCCACGTGGTTGGGCACGATGTCGACGAGCACGCCGAGCCCGAGCCGCCGGGCCTCGGCCGACAGCGCCGCCAGCCCCTCGCCCCCGCCCCGGGAGACGTCGACGCGATCGTGGCGCACGACGTCGTAGCCGTGCGTGCTGCCCGGCTCCGCCTCCAGCAGCGGCGACAGGTAGACCCAGTCGACCCCGAGGTCTCTCAGGTAGGGGAGTCGCCGCGTGGCCTCGAACAGGTCGAAGTCCGCGGTGATCTGGAGCCGGTAGGTGCTGCTGGGCTTCCGCATGGTGCCTCTCGGTTCGCGGACGTGGCCGTTCTCAGGCGCCGTCGTCCTCGCGTTGGCGGCGCTGGTCGGCGCCCGGGGTGCTGTCGGTGGCGCCGGTGTCGGCCAGTGCGGCGAGCGAGGCGGCGACCGAGTGGTCGGGCTCCGACTCGGGCTCGGCGTGCTCTCGCAGGACGACGACGCTGCGCGTCTCGATGTGGAACGTCGAGCCGGCCGCGTGCGTCTGGGCGGTGTCGGCGCCGCCACCGGTGTCGATGTTGACGTCCCAGGCGTCGGCGTACTCGTCGGGAGGCAGCGTGACGTCGGCCGGACCGTCGGCGTTGAAGTAGAGCAGGAAGTGGTCGTCGGTGATGGTGCCGCCCCGGGCGTCCTTGCCGGCGATGCCGTCGCCGTTGAGGTACATCCCGATCGCCTTCGACCCGTCGTCCCAGGCGTCGTCGGCCAGCGGCTCGCCGTCCAGGCCCAGCCAGACGATGTCGTTGAGGCGCTCACCGTCACCCGTGCGGACCTCACGGCCGGTGAAGAACCGCTTGCGGCGGAACGTCGGGTGGCTGGCGCGCAGCTTGGCCACCGCCGCGGTGAACTCGATCAACGGCTTGTCGGCGCGGTCCCAGTGGACCCAGGCGATCTCGGAGTCCTGGGCGTAGGTGTTGTTGTTGCCGTCCTGGGTGCGGCTCATCTCGTCGCCGTGCAGCAGCATCGGGACGCCCTGGCTGAGCAGCAGGGTGGCGATGAAGTTGCGCTGCTCGCGGGCGCGCAGCTCGAGGATCTCCGGGTCGTCGGTGGGGCCCTCGACTCCGTGGTTCCAGGAGCGGTTGTGGCTCTCGCCGTCGTTGTTGTCCTCGCCGTTGGCCTCGTTGTGCTTCTCGTTGTACGACACGAGGTCGCGCAGCGTGAAGCCGTCGTGCGCGGTGACGAAGTTGATGCTGGCCACCGGCCGGCGGCCGGAGTGCTCGTAGAAGTCCGAGGAGCCGGACAGCCGGGACGCGAAGTCGCCGAGCGAGGGCTCGCCGCGCCAGAAGTCGCGGACGACGTCGCGGTAGTCGCCGTTCCACTCGGTCCACTGCGGCGGGAAGTTGCCGACCTGGTAGCCGCCGGGGCCGACGTCCCAGGGCTCAGCGATCAGCTTGACCTGGCTGACGATCGGGTCCTGCTGCACGAGCTCGAAGAACGTCGCGAGCCGGTCGACCTCGTAGAACTCACGGGCCAAGGTGGAGGCGAGGTCGAATCGGAAGCCGTCGACGTGCATCTCGGTGACCCAGTAGCGCAGCGAGTCCATGATCAGCTGCAACGAGTGGGGATGGCGCACGTTGAGGGTGTTCCCCGTGCCGGTGTAGTCCATGTAGTACTGCTGGTCGTCCTCGACCAGGCGGTA
>JAOPXF010000487.1 GCA_025965295.1 Nocardioides sp. | reverse complement strand
AGTTCATCCGCAAGGCCCAGGAGCGCCGCCGCGACTTCACCGTCGACTGGGTGCACCTCAAGCTCAACGACCAGGCCCAGCGCACGGTGCTGTGCAAGGACCCGTTCCGGGCGTACGACGAGCGCGTGCAACGTCTCATCGACGGGATGTAGCCACCGCTCCCGCACCGCCTGCCGGCTCCGTTCAGGTTGGCCGGATAGGGTGATCGGCGCTGTGCCCGAAGGGTTCAGGTGAACCCTGCAACGAATCGCAAAGGTGAAACCCGTGTCTCGACGACTTCGTCGCCTCCCGCTGCTCCTGCTCCCCGTCGTGATGGTCGCCGCGCTGACGTCCTGCGGCAGTGACGACGGCAAGTCCGCCGACGGCGACACGGCCACCGGCCTGGACGCCGTCACGATCTCGGGCGATCCCGGCACGGCACCCAAGGTGACGTGGAAGTCCGAGATGTCGGCGGACGACATCGAGACCACGACCCTCGTCAAGGGTGACGGCGCCGAGGTCAAGGACGGCGACAAGGTCCAGACCCAGATCTGGGTCGGCAACGGCTACAGCCAGGAGAAGACCTACAGCACCTACGACCAGGGCGAGCCCCAGACCCTCACCCTCGACGACCAGCTCGGCCCCCTGTTCGCCGATGCCATGAAGGGCGCCACGCTCGGCTCGCGGGTCGCGGTCACCGCCTCGGCCGAGAAGGCGTTCGGCGACACCGGCAACCCGCAGCTCGGCATCGGCAACAAGGACACGGTCCTCGTGATCCTCGACCTGGTCGAGCTCTACCAGGAGCCGAAGCCCACCGACGTGCGCCAGTCCAGGCTGCCCGGGGTCGTCCTGGACAAGGGCAACCCGGTCGCCCTCGACTTCAAGGGCCTGCCCAAGCCGAAGGCCGACGGCGACCTGCTGCGCAGCATCGTCAAGGAGGGCAACGGCAAGACCGTCACGTCCGCGATGACCGTCACGGCCAACTACCTCGGCCAGGTCTACGGTGCCAAGAAGCCCTTCGACGAGAGCTACTCCAAGAAGCCGGTGCCGTTCGCGCTGACCCAGGTCGTCCAGGGCTGGACCTACGGCCTGAGCGGGGTGAAGGTCGGCAGCCGGGTGCTGCTGCAGATCCCGCCGGACCTCGGCTACGGCGCGTCGACCGACAACCCGGACATCCCCGCCAACAGCACGCTGTACTTCGTCGTGGACATCATCTCGGCCAAGTGACCCCCACGACGCCATGACCGATCAGCAGGAGACGAGGGGCCGCATGACGGTGCGCAAGACCGAGCGCCTGCTCAACCTGCTGATCATGCTGCTCGTGCAGCGGCACTACGTCTCCAAGGACCGGATCCGGGCGATCCTCTACCCCGACTCCAGCACGGACGCCTTCGAGAAGATGTTCGAGCGCGACAAGGAGGAGCTGCGCAGCCTGGGCGTCCCGATCGAGGTGGGCAACATCGACGCCTTCTTCGACGACGAGCCGGGCTACCGGATCCGCCCCGACGAGTTCGCGCTGCCCGAGATCAGCCTCGAGGCCGACGAGGCCGCGGTCATCGGGCTCGCGACGAAGGTCTGGGAGCACGCCCGGCTGGCCGAGGCCACCACCGAGGCGGTCCGCAAGCTCACCGCCCTCGGAGTGCCGCTCGACGTGTCGGCGCTCGACATCGCCGAGCCCCGGCTGACCGCCGACGAGCCGTCGTTCGACGTGTTCTGGGAGGCCACGCAGGAACGGCAGCCCGTCGAGTTCGACTACCGCCGGTCCGGCCAGACCGCCGCCACCACGCGGCACCTCCAGCCGTGGGGGGTCGTGCGCTACTCCGGTCGCTGGTACGTCGTCGGCTACGACACCGACCGGGGCGACGAGCGGGTCTTCCGTCTCTCCCGCGTGCAGGGCGAGGCGCGCAAGGTCGGTCGACCCGGTTCGTACGACGTGCCGGCCGGCACCGACGTACGCGCCACCGCCCGCAGGCTCGCACCGGCCCCTACGACCGAGCGGGCCGTGGTGCTCGTGCGCCGCGGCGCCGGTCACGCGCTGCGCCGCAACGCCGAGAGCGTCGCGCCCGACGTGCGCGGCCCGGACGCGCGCACCGCCTGGGACCGGGTCACTGTCACCCGCGGCGGCGAGGGGATGGCCGACGAGCTGCTCGGCTACGGCGCCGACGTCTACGTCGAGGAGCCCGAGACCCTCCGCCGGACCGTCGTCGACCGGCTGCGCGCCGCGGTGGGGGCCCAGTGAGCGCCGCGCGCCCGGCGCCGAGCGGCGCCAAGGACCAGGTCGGCCGGCTGCTCACGCTGGTCCCGTTCCTGCACGCTCGCGGGCAGGTCCGTCTCGACGACGCGGCCGCCGCACTGGGCGTCCCGGCCGACCAGCTGGTCAAGGACCTCAAGGTGCTGCTCATGTGCGGGCTGCCGGGCGGCTACCCCGACGACCTCATCGACGTCGACCTCGACGCGCTCGAGGGCCCGGAGGCCGACGGGGTGATCCGGGTGTCGAACGCCGACTACCTGGCCCGGCCACTGCGCCTGTCGCCGACCGAGGCGACCGCGATCATCGTGGCGCTCCGCGCGCTGCGCAACGGCGCCCGCGACGAGACCCGCGAGGTCGTCGACCGGGCGCTGGCCAAGCTGGAGGCCGCGGCCGCCGAGGGATCCGCGGCGACCCAGATCGACCCGGGCGACGAGCCCGTGGCCCCCGACGACTCGCGGCTGCGCCGTACCCTCGAGGACGCCGTCGCCGCGGGCCGTCAGCTCCGGCTCACCTACTTCGTGCCCTCCCGCGACGAGGAGTCCGAGCGCACCGTCGACCCCCGCGGCGTGGTGACGGCCCACGGCTTCGCCTACCTCGACGCCTGGTGCCACAGTGCCGAGGCCCCGCGCCTGTTCCGCCTGGACCGGATCCACGAGGCCGAGATCCTCGACACCGCCGTCGAGACCCCGACCGAGGCACCGCGCGACCTCGGCGACGGGATCTTCGCCCGCTCGTCCGACACGACCTTGGTCACGCTTCGGCTGGCCCCGCCCGCCAGGTGGGTGGTGGAGTACTACCCGGTCGAGGCGGTGCGTTCCCTGCCCGACGGCGGCCTGGAGGTCGACCTCCTCATCGCCGACGAGCGGTGGCTCCAGCGCCTGCTGCTGCGCCTCGCCCCACACGCGAGCGTCCTGTCACCGCCGGGGTACGCCCACGCCTTCACGGCCGCCGCCCGCGAGGCGCTGGGTCTGTACTCCTGACCTACCGCGTACGATGAACCCACCAGTCACACACCACGCGAGGACCCCATGATCACCCCACTCATCGCCGGCCTGGGCCCCCAGGAGCTCGTGCTCATCCTGATCGTGATCCTGCTGCTCTTCGGCGCCTCCAAGCTGCCCGAGCTCGCCCGCGGGAGCGGCCGTGCGCTCCGCATCTTCAAGGCCGAGACCAAGGGCCTGATGGACGACGACGAGGACCAGGCGACCAAGACCCCCGAGCAGCGCGAGCTCGACGCCCGGCAGAAGCTCCTCGACGACGAGGCGGACCGCATCGCGCGCGAGCGCCGCGACGACACGACTGCCTGACCCACCGACGGTGGCGTTCTCCCTGAACGGTGTGGTGCGCCTGCTGCGCGGCACGCCAGCGCACCCCGTGGGCCCCGACGGCCGGATGGCCCTCGGTGACCACCTGCGGGAGCTGCGGGCCCGGCTGATCCGCGCCGCGCTCTTCCTCGTCCTGACGTTCGCGGTCTCGTTGTTCTTCTACGACCAGCTGCTCGAGCTGGTCCTGGGCCCCTACAACCACGCCCGCGTGGCGCTGGACCAGAAGACGCAGACGACGGCGTACGTCGCCGGGGCCACCGGCCCGCTGATGCTCCAGCTGAAGCTCTGCGGGGTCGCGGCGATCGTCGTGTCCAGCCCCTACTGGCTCTACCAGATCTGGGGCTTCATCGTCCCCGGTCTCCATGCCCACGAGCGCAAGTGGTCGCGGATCTTCGCCGCGGTGGCGGGCCCGCTCTTCTTCGCCGGCGTGGCGACCGGCTACTACGTGCTGCCGAAGGGCCTCGAGGTGCTGATCGGCTTCACGCCGGCTCAGCTCGAGAGCCTCGTCGAGTTCGGCGAGTACTTCAGCTTCCTCACCCGGATGCTGCTGGTCTTCGGGATCTCCTTCGAGATCCCGCTCTTCGTGATCATGCTCAGTCTCGCCGGCGTGGTGACCGGCAAGCAGATCGGCCGCTATCGCCCGTGGATCGTCCTCGGCACCTTCGTGTTCGCGGCCGTCGCGACGCCCTCGACCGACCCGTTCTCGATGCTGATGCTCGCCATTCCCATGCTGGTCCTGTTCCTGCTGGCCGAGGTGATCGCACGGTTCATCGACCGGGCGCGCGGCCGCGGCACCGAGAGCACCGACCAGTGGTCCGACGACGAGGTCTCGCCACTGTGAGCGCCCCGCCGCCTCTCGACCCGGTCGACCCCTTCGACCTGCCCGAGTGGCTGGGGGAGTCCGAGGTCACCTGGACCCCCGAGGTCGGCGTCCGCACCGGCCACCACGTCGTCGGCCTGCTCTCCGGGGACGCGGACAACGCCCACGAGCTGGCCTGTGACCTGCTGGCGGTCGACGAGGCGTACCCCGCGCCGGTGGCCGACGACCAGACCCGGCTGCGCGCCCACCAGGCCTGGCGGCACGGCCAGATCCTGCTCGTGGCGCACGACGGACGGCTGACGCTGGCCATCCCGGGCACCGCCTTCACCGCCGACCAGGTGCTCGACGCCCTCAGCCGGCTCGCCAAGGCCGTCGGCGTCTCCCCGGACCGGTTCGCGGCGCGGCTGCGGATCGGTGCCGAGTCCCCACGACGGGGCACCCCCGGCCGCTAGTCTCGGCGCGTGGCCGGCAACGCGCGCGAGATCGCACTTCTCACCAACCCGACGTCCGGCAAGGGCAAGGGCGCCAAGGCACGTGACGTGGCCCTGCCGCGACTTCGCGACGCGGGCCTGGTGGTGCGCAACCTCCAGGGCCGGGACGCCGACGAGGCCCTCGACCTGGCCCGCCAGTGCGTGGCCGACGGGGTCGAGGCACTCGTCGTCGTCGGAGGTGACGGCATCGTGCACCTGGGCGCCCAGGCCGTGGCCGGCACCGGCACCCCGCTGGGCATCGTGCCCGCCGGGTCCGGCAACGACGTGGCGCGCTACGTCGACCTGCCGCGCAAGGACCCGCTGGCCGCGGCCGACCGGGTCATCGCCGGCCGGACCCGCACGATCGACCTGGCGCGCTGCGGCTCGCGGTACTTCGTGACCGTCATGGCCGCGGGCTTCGACGCGATCGTCAACGAGCGCGCCAACGCGATGACCTGGCCGCGGGGCCAGATGCGCTACAACCTGGCCACCCTGCTCGAGCTGCGCACCTTCAAGCCGCTGCCCTACGTCCTCGAGCTCGACGGGGTCACCCACCGGCTCGACGCGATGCTGGTCGCGATCGGCAACGGGCCGTCGTTCGGCGGCGGCCTGCGGATCACCGAGGGCGCGGTGCTCGACGACGGGATGCTCGACGTGGTCATCATCAAGCCGATGAGCAAGCCCGGGCTGGTCAAGACCTACCCCAAGCTGTTCAAGGGCACCCACACCACTCACCCCCAGTACGAACACCACCTGGTCCGCACGGTCACGGTCGCGGCGCCCGGCATCGTGTCGTACGCCGACGGCGAGCGGTTCGGGCCGCTCCCGCTGACGATCGAGTGCGCCCCCGGAGCGCTGAGCGTCCTGGCTTAGCCGCCATGCATAGGGTGGGGACATGACCACCGCGGACGACCTGTCGCCGGCCGAGAGGTACGCCGACTTCCGGCAGGGACGCAGGCACCCGGTCCTCCGGGGCTTCGAGAGCCTCTACCCCTTCCCGCTCGACGACTTCCAGGTCCGCGCGTGCCGCGAGATCGAGGAGGGCCGCGGGGTCCTCGTCGCCGCCCCCACCGGGTCGGGCAAGACGATCGTCGGCGAGTTCGCCGTCCACCTCGCCCTCGAGACCGGCCGCAAGTGCTTCTACACCACGCCGATCAAGGCGCTCTCCAACCAGAAGTACAACGACCTGGTCGCCCGCTACGGCCCCGAACAGGTCGGGCTGCTGACCGGCGACAACGTCGTCAACGGCGACGCCCCCGTCGTCGTCATGACGACCGAGGTGCTCCGCAACATGCTGTACGCCGGGTCCCGCACGCTGCTGGGCCTCGGCTTCGTGGTGATGGACGAGGTGCACTACCTCGCCGACCGGTCGCGCGGCGCGGTCTGGGAGGAGGTGATCATCCACCTGCCCGAGTCGGTGTCGCTGGTCTCGCTCTCCGCGACGGTCTCCAACGCCGAGGAGTTCGGCGAGTGGCTGGCCACCGTGCGCGGCGACACGGCCACGATCGTGGAGGAGAAGCGGCCGGTGCCGCTCTACCAGCACGTCATGGTCGGCAAGCGCCTTCTCGACCTCTTCGCGTCGTCCGACGTCGACGCGGCGGCCGGCTTCGTCAAGGAGGGCGCCCCGGTCAACAACGAGCTCCAGAAGATCGCCCGCGACGACTGGGCCAGCAGCCACATGAAGGACCGCCGGTCGCCCAAGGGCCGCAACGGACCCCGCAACGGGGGCGCCAGGCAGGTCGGCAACGGCCGGCGGGTCTGGATCCCCAGCCGCTTCGACGTGATCGACCGGCTCGACCGCGAGGGTCTACTGCCGGCGATCGTCTTCATCTTCAGCCGGGTCGGCTGCGACGCGGCGGTGACCCAGTGCCTCAACGCGGGGGCGCGGCTCACCACGCCGGAGGAGCGCGACACGATCTTCCAGTTCGTCGAGGAGAGCTGCCGGCACCTGCCCGAGGAGGACCTCCAGGTCCTCGGCTACCACGACTTCCTCGACGGCCTCACCCGTGGCGTCGCGGCCCACCACGCCGGGATGCTGCCGGCGTTCAAGCAGTGCGTGGAGGAGCTCTTCGTCCGCGGCCTGTGCAAGGTCGTCTTCGCCACCGAGACCCTGGCCCTCGGCATCAACATGCCCGCGCGCACGGTCGTCATCGAGAAGCTCAGCAAGTGGAACGGGGAGACGCACGCCGACATCACGCCGGGGGAGTACACCCAGTTGACCGGCCGCGCCGGCCGCCGCGGGCTCGACACCGAGGGCCACGGGGTCGTGCTCTGGCAGCCCGGCATGAACCCCCGCGAGGTCGCCGGTCTGGCCTCCACGCGCACCTACCCGCTCCGCTCGTCGTTCCGGCCGTCGTACAACATGGCCGTCAACCTGGTCCACCAGTTCGGCCGCGAGCGCTCCCGCGAGCTGCTCGAGCAGTCCTTCGCGCAGTTCCAGGCCGACAAGGCCGTCGTCGGCCTGGCCCGCCAGCTCTCGAAGAGCCAGGAGGCGCTCGACGGCTACGCCGAGGCGGCCGCCTGCCACCTGGGCGACTTCATGGAGTACGCCGCGATCCGCCGGCGCATCGGCGAGGCCGAGAAGGGCGCCGCCAGGGTCCGTCGCACCGACCAGCGCGACGAGGCGCTGGCGTCACTGGCGAACCTGAAGCCCGGCGACGTCATCCAGGTCCCGGCCGGCAAGTTCGCGGGCTTCGCCGTCGTGATCGACCCCGGGTTCGCGCCCGAGGGCCCACGCCCGTACGTCGTCACCGCCGACCGGCAGGCGCGCCGCCTGGCGATGATCGACTTCCCGACACCGGTCGAGCCGGTCACGCGGCTCAAGGTGCCCAAGAACTTCAACGGTCGCAACCCGCAGATGCGGCGCGACCTGGCCTCGGCGCTGCGCACTCGCACCCACAACCTGACCCCGCCGCCACCCGCCCAGCGCAGGGATGGCGACGTACGACGGCCCGACGGCACCGACGAACAGATCGAACGGCTGCGCGCCGAGCTGAAGGCGCACCCCTGCCATGTCTGTCCCGACCGGGAGGAGCACGCCCGCTGGGCCGAGCGCTGGTTCAAGCTCGACCGGGACGCCGCCACCCTGAGGCGACGGGTCGAGCAGCGCACCAACACGGTCGCCCGCCAGTTCGACCGGGTCTGCGACGTCCTCACCACGCTCGACTACCTCGACGGCGACACGGTGACCCCGCGCGGGCGGCACCTCCAGCGGATCTACTCCGACATGGACCTGGTCGCCGCGGAGTCGCTGCGGCACGGGCTCTGGGACGACCTCACGCCGTCCGAGCTGGCCGCCGCCCTGTCGGTCCTGGTCTTCGAGGCCCGTCGCGCCGACGACGCGTCCTCGCCGCGGCTGCCCGGCGGCGCGGCCAAGGAGGCCATCGCGGAGATGGTGCGGCTCTGGGGCGAGCTCGACGCCCTCGAGCGGGAGAACAAGCTCGACTTCCTGCGCCAGCCCGACCTCGGCTTCGCCTGGAGCGCCTACCGCTGGGCCGAGGGTGACGAGCTCGACGACGTGCTCGGTCACAGCGAGCTGGCTGCCGGCGACTTCGTCCGCTGGATGAAGCAGCTGCTCGACCTGGCCGGCCACGTCTCCGACGCGGCGGGTGACGCGCCCCTGCGCGCCACCGCCCGCGAGGTCGTACGCCGACTGCGGCGCGGGGTGGTCGCCTACTCGGGGCTGGCCGACTGAGCCACCGCGTCCGCGATGGGCACGTCGCCGTTGACGAGGTTCCACTGCCGGTGGACCGACGCGGCCGAGTCGAGCACGGCCGCGATCACCGCGGCCACGTCGGCGCGGGTCACGTCACCCCGTGAGACGTCCTCGCCGAGCGAGACCAACCCGGTCGCGGGGTCGTCGGTGAGGCGTCCGGGGCGCAGGATCGTCCAGTCCAGGCCGCTGTCGCGCAGCGCCGCGTCCGCATCGCGCTTCGCCTCGACGTACGCCCTCCAGACGGGCTCGGTGTCGGCCGGGAGCGGGTCGTCGACGCCGATCGCCGAGACCTGGACGAAACGGGTGATGCCGGCCGTCCGCGCGCCGGCGATCGACTTCAGCGACCCCTCGAGGTCGACGGTGCGCTTGCGCTCGGCGTTGCCGTCGGGACCGCCGCCGGCCGTGAAGACCACCGCGTCGCACCCCTCGAACGCCTCGGCGAAGGCGTCGGCGTCCGAATGCTCGATGTCGAGGAGGCGGACCTCGGCCCCGAGGCCCTCCAGCTCGGAGCGGTACTCCTCCCTGCGGACCAGCGCGACCGGGTCGTGCTCGGTCCTGCGCAGGTCCACCAGGAGGTGCCGGGCCACCTTGCCGTGGCCCCCGACGATCGCGATGCGGCTCATGCCCCCACCGTACGACCGGCCGCCCAGCGACCGGCGGCGGGCTCGGGCTGGCCGTCAGCCGGCGAGGACGGCGGTCAGCCGCTCGACCGGGCCCTCCAGTCCGTAGCGGGTGGCCAGCGCGGCGAGCCGCTCGGGGTCCCGAGGGGTGCGGGGGAGCGCTGTGTCGGGCGTCCCGAGGTCGATGTCGCGGGCGACGGCGACCACGGTCGGCGCCACCTCGAGGTAGTCGGCCGCCGCCTTGATCTTGCCCCGGGGGCCGGGACCGAGCTCCGCGTCGGGGTCGTGCGCGGCGGCCAGGATCCCGGCCATGTCGCCGAAGCGGTTGAGCAGGGTGGCGGCGGTCTTCTCGCCCACGCCGGGCACGCCGGGGAGCCCGTCGGAGGCGTCGCCGCGCATCGTCGCGAAGTCGGCGTACTGGCGCGCGTCGATGTCGTACTTGGCGCGCACCCAGTCGTTGGTGACCCGCTCATGGTTGCCCACGCCGCGGGCGATGTAGAGGATCCGGACGTCGGCCTCGTCGTCGACGAGCTGGAAGAGGTCGCGATCGCCGGTGACGACATCGACGGGCCGGCCGGCGTCGGTGGCGAGCGTGCCGATGACGTCGTCGGCCTCGTAGCCGTCGGCCCCCACGATCCGGATGCCGAACGCCTCGAGGACCTCGACGATGATCGGGATCTGCACCTCCAGGGGGTCGGGGACCACCTCGACGTCCGGCGCGGTCACGAGCTCCTCGGCGACGCGGTGGGACTTGTACGACGGGATCAGGTCGACGCGCCACTGCGGCCGCCAGTCGTTGTCCCAGCAGCAGACCAGGTCGGTGGGCCGGTAGTCGGCCACGAGCCTGGAGATGAAGTCGAGCAGCCCGCGGACGGCGTTGACCGGGGTGCCGTCCGGCGCCTTGATCTCGGGCACCCCGAAGAAGGCGCGGAAGTACATCGAGGCGGTGTCGAGGAGCATCAGTCGGCCCGGTTCCTGGCTGTTCACGTGCGGCATCCTGCCACGTCGCGACCGCTACTCTGGGCGCGTGACTGCCCCAGCGCTAGAAGGCACCGACCGGTTGATCCTCGAGCTCCTCGCCGGAGACGGACGGATGTCCTTCACCGACCTCGGCAAGGCGACCGGACTCTCCACGTCGGCGGTGCACCAGCGGGTCAAGCGGCTCGAGTCGCGGGGGCTGATCAAGGGCTATGGCGCCACGATCGACCACGAGCAGCTGGGCCTGCCGCTGACCGCGTTCATCTCGATCCGCCCGATCGACCCGTCGCAGCCGGACGACTCACCCGAGCGGGTGCGCGAGATCCCCGAGATCGAGTCCTGCTGGTCGGTCGCGGGTGATGAGTCCTGCATCCTCAAGGTGCGGGTCGCGACCCCCACCGCGCTCGAGGACCTGCTGGCCCGGATCCGGGCGGCCGCGAACGTCTCCACCCGGACCACGATCGTCCTCTCCACGCCGTACGAGAGCCGCCCGGTCACCTGAGGACCGCGGGTCTCACCAGGCCTGGAGCGCCGCCGTACGACGCGACGCCTCGGCGACCTCCGCGGCCCTGAGCGCGGACTCGTCGAGCCTGCCGTGCTCCTCCCACCACTGCCGGCCCGCCTCCGGGAGCGTGTGGATCGGGTCGTAGTACTCGTAGGTCCGCGACAGGGCGTCCCCGGCCCCCTCGCCGCCGATCTCGATGGAGGTGCGGTAGTTCTTGGTCCAGTACGAGATGCCGCGCTCGGTGTCGTAGTCGGCGAGCTGGTGCACCCAGCGCTTGCCGACGAACGGCACGTCGCAGACGATCCGCGGGGTCGCGAAACCGGGCAGGTAGCCCATGATGTGGTGCTGGAGGCGCTGCGCGTCGGCGACCGAGACCCGCCAGTGCTCCGAGAACGGGATCATGTCGCACATGTAGAAGTAGTAGGGCATGATCCGGGCGCCGTCGAGCAGCCCGAAGCAGAGGTCCAGCAGCGCGTGCGGGTCGGCGTTGACGCCGTTGAGCAGCACGCCCTGGTTGCGCACGTCGCGCAGCCCGGCGTCGAGCATGGCCCCGGCCGCCTCGGCCACCAGGGGCGTGACGGAGTTCGCGTGGTTGGCGTGGGTGTGCATCGCGATCGAGACCCCGCGCGCGCGGGCGACCGTGGCGACGCGCTCCATCCCGGTGCGCACGTCGGGCTGCAGCCAGTGCTGGGGGAGGCCGATGAGGGCCTTGGTGGCGAGCCGGATGTCGCGGATGTTCTCGACCTCGAGGACCGACATGAGGAACTGCTCGAGCCGCGGACAGGGCATGTTGGCGACGTCGCCGCCGGAGACGACCACGTCGCGCACGGACGGCGTACGGCGCAGGTAGTCGATCATGTCGCCGAGGCGGTCGTTGGGCTTGCCGGCGAACTTGAGCTTGTCGATGACCGGAGTCGAGTTGCCGACCAGGTCCATCCGGGTGCAGTGGCCGCAGTACTGCGGGCAGGTCGGGAGCAGCTCGGCGAGCACCTTGGTGGGGTAGCGGTGGGTGAGCCCCTCGGCGACCCACATGTCGTGCTCGTGCAGCGAGTCGCGGGTGGCGTGGGGGTGCGAGGACCAGTCCGTGCGGCGGTCGGAGAACACGGGGATCATGTAGTGCCGGATCGGGTCGGCGTAGAACGCGTCGGTCAGCGAGCCCGGCCCCGCGGGCACCGAGAGCGGCACCATCGTGTTCATCATCTGCGGCGGCACCAGCATCGACATCGTCGCCCGCTCGGCCTGGTCACGCTCGAGGTCGGCGTAGAACCGGTCGTCGACGAGGTCGCCCAGCAGCTCGCGGAGCTGCCTGACGTTCTTGACGCAGTGCGCGCGCTGCCACTGGACCGAGGCCCACTCGGCGGCGGTGACGTCGCGCCAGCCCGGGAAGCGTGTCCAGTCCGGCTCGACCAGCTCCACCCGGCGGTAGGGGTACGGCTGGCCGGTCTCCAGGCCGATCGCGGTCTCGATGCTCATGTGCTCTCCCGTGGGTGGGGCGGGGCGCGGTCGTGGTCGTGGTCGTCGTGAGGCGGTGTGTCGTTTGTGGGACCCGGGCCTCCTCTGTCAGAGTACGAGGAGAACGTCCGGCGTGTCCAAAGACTCGCCGTAGAATATCCTGTCACAGTCCTGCTTTAACGGAGGAACCCCCGCGATGGCGGCCCCAAACAGCGATCTCACCGGCCTGCACCGCGTGCTCGACGAGGGCGTCGTCCTGCCCCAGGCCGCCCAGCGCCTCGACACGCGCGCCGAGCTGTGGCCCGACGAGGTCCGGATCCGCGTCGAGAGGCTCAACCTCGACGCCGCCTCCTTCCGCCAGCTCGTGCGCGCCCACACCAAGTACGGCGAGACCGACTTCGACGCCGTCCGCGCCGAGGTCCTCGAGATCGTCGCGACCCGCGGGAAGATGCAGAACCCCGTCACCGGCTCGGGCGGGATGCTGATCGGCACCGTCGAGGAGGTCGGCCCGGAGTCACCGCTCGGACTCCACGTGGGGGACCGGGTGGCCACCCTCGTCTCGCTGACGCTGACGCCGCTCGTCATCGAGGACGCCCTGGCCGACTGGGACGGCCGCGGCGAGCAGGTGCCCTGCGACGGATACGCCATCCTCTTCGGTCGCTCCATCGCCGCGGTCATCCCCGACGACCTGCCCACCGAGCTCAGCCTGTCGGTCATGGACGTCTGCGGTGCCCCGGCGCTGACCGCCCGCGTGGTCGAGGGCTATGCCGCGGCCGCCGGCGGCGCCGGCCCGGTGGTGGCCGTGATCGGCGGTGGCGGCAAGTCCGGGTCCCTGAGCCTGGCCGCGGCCCGGCGCGCGGGCGCGAGCCGCACGATCGGGGTCGTCCCGCTCGACCGCGAGGCCGAGCTGCTCCGTGGCGCCGCGCTCGCCGACGAGGTCGTCGTCGCCGACGCCCGCAACCCGGTGGCCCTGCGCGACGCCGTCGCCGCGGCCGGCGGCCCGGCGGACGTGACGGTCGTGTGCGTGGACGTGCCCGGGTGCGAGGGAGGCGCGATCCTCGCCACCGCCGAGCGGGGGACCGTCATCTTCTTCTCGATGGCCACGTCGTTCTCCGGTGCGGCGCTCGGCGCGGAGGGGCTCGCCGCCGACGTCACCATGCTCGTCGGCAACGGCTACGTGCCCGGCCACGCGGCGTACGCCCTCGAGCTGCTGCGCTCCGACGCGGGCGTCCGGTCCCTGTTCGAGGGCCGTCTCGAGCACGAGGCCACCAGGTGAGCCCTGCGCGGGCGCTGTACCGCAACGCCCGGGTGTACGTCGACAGCTCGTCCGGGCCCGCGACCTCCGTCGCGGTCGAGGACGGCCGGATCGTCTTCGTCGGCGACGACGACGGCGCCGAGGCCTACCGGGGGACCGGGGAGGGCTCCGCCGAGGTGGTCAACCTCGACGGCGCCCTGGTCACCGCAGCCTTCGTCGACAGCCACGTCCACACGGTCCGCACCGGGCTGGCCATCACCGGGCTGGACCTGACCGGCTCTCCGTCGCTCGTCGCCACGCTGGACGCGCTCGCCCGGCACGCAGCGCACGACCCGGACGCTGGCGTGCTCGTCGGGCAGGGCTGGGACGAGACCGACTGGCCCGAGGCCCGGCCGCCGACCGGTGCCGAGCTGGAGCGCGCGGCACCCGGGCGGCGCAGCTACCTCACCCGCGTCGACGGCCACTCCTCGGTGATCTCCCCGGCCCTGGCCGGTCTGGTGCCCGGCCTCGAGCAGCTCGACGGCTGGGGCGACGACGGCCGGGTCGAGCGCGACGCGCACCACGCCGTGCGCAACGTCCTCGAAGGGCTGATCGGCCCCGACGAGCGGCTGGCCGCGGCCCGGGCCGCCTGCCGCGCGATGGCGGCGGCAGGCATCGTCGGCTTCCACGAGAACGCCGCGCCCCACATCGGCCCGGAGCACGAGATCGACACGGTGCGACAGGCCGCCGCCGAGACCGGGCTGCGCGCCACCGTCTACTGGGGCGAGCTGATGGCCGTCGACACCGCCCGGCGACTCGGGGTGGCCGGGCTCGCGGGCGACCTGGTCGCCGACGGTGCGTTCGGCTCGCGCACCGCCGCGCTCTCCGGCCCCTACAGCGACCGCCCCGGCACCTGCGGGCACGCCTACGTCTCGGCCGAGCAGGTCCGCGACCACGTCGTCGCCTGCACCGAGGCGGGGCTCCAGGCCGGCTTCCACTGCATCGGCGACGCCGCCCTCGACGCCATCGGCCAGGGGCTGGTGATGGCCGAGTCGGTGCTCGGCACGGTCCGCATCAGCCGGGCGCGGCACCGCCTCGAGCACGTCGAGATGCCCTCCCCGGCGGTCGTCGCGGTCCTCGGCCGGCTCGGCGTGGTGGCCAGCGTGCAGCCCATGTTCGACGCCCTGTGGGGCGGGCCCGACGGCATGTACGCCGCCCGGCTGGGGGAGCGGTGGCGCGACACCAACCCGTTCCTCGACCTCGAGCGCGGTCCGGTGCGGCTCGCCTTCGGGTCCGACTCGCCCGTCACCCCGCTCGGTCCCTGGGCCGCGATCGGGGCCGCCGTGCACCACCACCGCGACGACCAGCAGCTCTCGGCGTACGTCGCCTTCCGCGCCCACACCCGCGGCGGCACGTTCGCCGCCCGCGACGACGAGGGCGGCCTCCTGGCACCGGGGCTGCGCGCCGACCTGGCCGTCTGGGACGTTCCCGGCGGCCTCACCGACGCCGGTCTGCCCGACCTGTCGCCGGGAGGCGAGCTCCCCGTCCTGCGACGGCTCGTCGCCTCCGGCACCACGATCCACGACACCGAGGGGACCTCGTGAGTCTCGACAAGCCCGACCACCGCAAGAAGCTCCACCTCGACCCGGCCACCGTCAAGGAGGCCCGGGCCCTGGCGCGCAAGGTCGGCCGGCCCATCGTCACGACGGCGAAGAAGCACACCACCGTCGCGGTGGAGCGCGCCACGCTCCGGCTGGCGGGCCTCGAGGGTGCCGACGCCGAGGGCACGCCCTGGGTCAACCGGCTCATGGACGTCGTCCGCGCCGACACCGGCCTCGAGCACGGCGTCGCGCTGCCGGTCTGGGACGCGCTGCTGCGCGGCGAGGCCGACGACCTGGCCACGCTGGCCCAGAAGGCATCGGCCGGCTCGGTCACCTTCCGCCTCCCCGAGGGCAGGGACGCCACCCGGGCCCGGGCCGCCTCCCGCAAGCAGGTCGGGCGCGGCATCAAGCTGATGGACACCCGCCGCGCGGAGCGCGAACGGCTGATCAGGCGCCACGGCGACGCCCCCCGCACGCCCTGGATCTACCTCATCGTGGCCACCGGCGACATCTACGAGGACATCCCGCAGGCCCAGCAGGCCGCCCGCGAGGGCGCCGACGTCATCGCGGTGATCCGGTCGACCGGCCAGAGCCTGCTCGACTACGTGCCCGAGGGCGCGACCCGCGAGGGCTTCGCCGGCACGTACGCCACCCAGGAGAACTTCCGGCTGATGCGGGCCGCCCTCGACGAGTCCAGCAAGGAGCTCGGCCGCTACGTCCGGCTGACCAACTACGCCTCCGGCCTCTGCATGCCTGAGATCGCCGCCCTGGCGGGGATGC
>JAOPXF010000475.1 GCA_025965295.1 Nocardioides sp. | reverse complement strand
GGGCACCGACTCGTTCGCCTTCGCCCAGAAGCTGGAGGCCGCGATCGTCATGGTGTCGACGCTCCGGGAGCGGACCCGCGGTGCGGCCGCGGCGCTGACGGCCGATCGGATGCAGCGGCTGCGCGACGATCTCGACGCCGCCCAGGTCCGGAGGCGTCCAGTCGAGCCGGGCCAGCAGCTCGGCGAAGGTCAGCACACCCTCCGCCACCTGCACCGCCCGCGGGTCGTCGGTCAGCTCGACCGCGTCGCTGCGCAGGGTGGCCAGGCAGGACGGCTCGAGGCCGATGACCGGCACGCCGCTGGCGACGTACGGCGCGAGCGTCGCGACCGTGCGGCCCATGATCCGCCGGGCCTTGCCGAGCTGGCCGGTGGTCACCCACGTGAGGCCGCAGCAGGCGTCCTCGGCGATGACCTGCACCCGCAGCCCGGCGGCCTCCAGCACCCGGATCGCGGCCTGCGCGGTCTGCGGCAGGAAGTGGTCGGTGAACGAGTCGGCCCAGATCCACACGTCGGGTGGGGTCGTGTGCCCGAGAACGCGCCCCGGCGCGTCCTCAGGCACACGACCCTTCCGCAGCGTCACCGGCGCAAAGGTCGGGACCGACCGGCGCTGGTCGATGCCGGCGCCGGCCCGGGCCAGCGTGGCGACCGGCCGCAGCCGCATCATCCGGTTCAGCAGCGGGGCCACCGGTGCCGCGAGGGCGGCCCAGCGCGGCAGCCGGCCCAGCGTGTGGTGGCTGCGTGGACGGCGCAGCCCCCTGAGCCCACCGGCGTACTTCTGGTGCAGTGCCTCGGCCTTGTACGTCGCCATGTCGACGCCGGTGGGGCAGTCGGACGCGCAGCCCTTGCAGGACAGGCAGAGGTCGAGCGCCTTGCCGACGGCCGGGTCCGAGAGGCCGCCGACCAGGGTGCCGTCCAGCGCCTCCTGGAGCACCCGCGAGCGCCCGCGGGTGGAGTCCTTCTCGTCGCGGGTGGCGAGGTACGACGGGCACATCACGCCGGTCGTCGCCGGGGCCACGCACTTGCCGACCCCCGTGCACCGGTGCACCGCGTCGCCGAGCGAGCCGCCGTCGTGGACCAGCCGGAGGGCGGGCCGGACCGGCAGCCGCGGCCGGAGCGCCCGCAGGTCCGCGTCGAAGGGAGCCGGGTCGACGATGTTGCCCGGGTTGAGCAGGTTGTCCGGGTCGCAGATCGCCTTGGCCGCGGCGAAGAGCCCGAGCGACTCCTCGTCGTACATCAGCGGCAGCAGCTCGGAGCGGGCCCGGCCGTCGCCGTGCTCGCCGGACAGCGACCCCCCGTAGTCGCGCAGCCGGAGCGCGCACGCGGTCAGGAAGTCACGGAAGACCCGCTTGCCGGCCGCCCCGTCCCCGGGCTGGAAGGGGAAGTCGATGCGCACGTGCACGCAGCCGTCGCCGAAGTGGCCGTAGGGCACTCCGTCCAGCCGGTGCTCGCGCAGCAGCTCGTCGAAGTCGCGCAGCCACGCCCCGAGGTGCTCGGGCGGGACCGCGGCGTCCTCCCAGCCGGAGTAGGCCGGGGTCTCGAGGCTGCGGGCCGCGAGGCCGGCACCGTCCTCGCGGATCCGCCAGAGCGCGGCGGCCTCCGTGGGGTCGGAGACCACGCGGTGCGCGAGGGCCGCGCCCTCGGCGACCACGCGCGCGGCGAGCAGGTCGGCGTCGTCACCGGCCACCTCGACGAAGAGCCAGCCGGCACCGCGCGGCAGGTCGGGCACCGCGCTCCCCCGGCCGCGGACCAGGTCGACGATGCGGGAGTCGAGCCCCTCGCAGGCGATCAGGTGGCCGCCACCGGCGGCGAGCAGGGCGGGCACGGCGTCGGCCGCGTCGACCATCGACGGGTAGCCGAGCACCACGAGGCGGCGGACCGGCTCGTCGCGGACCAGGTCCACGGTCGCCTCCAGGACCAGGGCGAGGGTGCCCTCGGAGCCGACCAGGAACCGGTCCAGGCGGCGGCCCCGCTCGGGCAGCAGGTGCTCCATCGAGTAGCCGCTGACCTGGCGCCCGAAGCGGCCGAACGAGGTCCGGACGTGGCCCAGGTGCTGGTCGGTGAGATCGGCGAGGGCGCTCGCGACCGTGCCCCCCTCGTGGGTCGAGCCCCTCTCGTCGGTCGGGCCTGTCGAGACCACCTCCCCGGTGCCGAAGGCGACGCGCAGAGCAGCGACGTTGTCGACGGTGCGCCCGTACCCGAGGGCGCGGGAGCCGCAGGCGTTGTTGCCGATCATGCCGCCGATGGTGCAGCGGGTGTGCGTCGACGGGTCGGGGCCGAAGCGCAGCCCGTGCGGTGCGACCGCGCGCTGCAGGGCCGCGTGCACCACGCCGGGCTGGACCACGGCGGTGCGGGACTCCGGGTCGACCTCGAGCACCTTGCCCAGGTGCCGGACCGTGTCGACGACGATCCCGGGACCGACGGCGTTGCCGGCGATCGACGTACCGGCTCCGCGCATGGTCAGCGGCACCCCGAGCTCGCGGGAGGCGTCCAGGATCGCCAGCAGCTCGTCGGCCTCGCGGGGCCGGACGACGACCCGGGGCACGACGCGGTAGAGCGAGGCGTCGGAGGAGTAGAGAGCCCGCGTCAGCGTCGAGTCGTCGACGTCGGTGACGCCTCGACGGTGCAGCTCGGCGACCAGGTCGGGGCGGGAGGGCGACACGTCACCAGTGTTCCATCGAGCCGCGGAACACCGACGCGAGGTCCTCCCCGTGGACAGGCCGCGGAGCGGTCGCGAGCAGCCGCTGCTGCTGCAGCGAGCCGGCGACCAGGTCGTCGACATCGGCATCGCCGTAGCCGACCTCGGCCAGCCCGTTCGGGATGCCGATGTCGCGCATCAGCGTGCTCAGCACGCCGGGCAGTACGTCGGGTCCGTCCCCGGAGGCGGCGGGGTCGAGCAGCCGGGCGGCCCGCAGGTGCCGTTCGGGGGCGGCCTCGAACGTGAAGCGGAACGCCTCGGGCGCGGTCAGCGACACCGCCATGCCGTGCGGGACGATCGCCTCGTCGTCGGGGTAGCCCGGTGGCCGGAAGTCCCGGACCCGGCCGGCGATCGGGTAGGCGTTGGCGTGCGGGATGTGCACGCCCGCGTTGCCGAAACCGAGGCCGGCGAAGGTCGCGGCCATCGCCATCTGCTCGCGGGCGAGGCCGTCCGAGCCGTCGCGCACCGCGGTGCGGAACGCGCCGGCCAGCATCGACATCGCCTTCTCCGACCACATGTCCGCGATCGGGTTCGCGCCGCAGTAGGGGACCCGCTGCTCGGGCTGCTTGGCGTCGAAGTCGGCGTACCAGCGGGCGGTGTAGCTCTCCAGCGCGTGGCACAGGATGTCCATGCCGGAGGCCGCCGTGACCATCGTCGGCTGGGACGCGGTCAACAGCGGGTCGACGACGGCCAGGGTCGGGCGCAGCATCGGGTGGCTGATGCCGGTCTTGACCTTCAGCGACAGCACGTCGAGCACGCAGATGGTGGTGCTCTCGCTGCCCGTCCCGGTCGTGGTCGGGATCGCCACCAACGGCAGCAGCCGCTCCGTCGGTGCCATGGCCTTGCCCACCGGGGCGTTGATGTAGTCCATCAGCTCACCCGGGTTGGTGGTGAGCAGGTTGACCGCCTTGGCGGTGTCGATGGCCGAACCGCCGCCCACGGCCAGGATCGCGTCGAAGGGCCCCGCGTCGCGGGCGAAGTCGATCGCGTCGCGCATCGAGTCGTCGGTGGGCTCCACGTGCACCCGGTCGTACGTCGCGACCTCGACGCCGCGGGCCCGCACCTGCTCGGCGATCCGGGCCGGGTGGCCGGTCGCGGCGACACCGGGATCCGTCACGAGCAGCACCCGGCGGGCGCCGTACGAGAGCAGGTCGTGCCCGACCTCCGCGGACGATCCGGGGCCGAACTTGAGGGCCGGCGCCGCGTAGGTGAAGACGGTCTCGCTCATTCGCCCAACATAACCGCCTCCCCGGCCCGTACGATTCGTCGGGAGGGAGAATGGGGGGCCTCGATGCGCTGGGTGCGCTGGACGCTGCTTGCGGTCGTGCTGGCGCTCGTCGCCGGCGCGGCGGTCGCCGTGCTGCTGCGCGACCCGAACGGCGCGGCGAGCGCGGCCGCCAGCGACGCCCCGCAGCCCGTCGTCGAGGACAACCACATCGTCGATGCCCGCAGCGGACGCGACTTCGTCCCACGCGGCGTCAACTGGAGCAGCTTCGAGTACGCCTGCGCCCAGGGCTGGGGGATATCCGCCCTCGACACCGTGGTCGCCCGCGACCCCGACACCTACGAGGCCGAAGCGATCGCCGCCTGGGGCGCCAACACGGTCCGGCTCCCCCTCAACCAGGACTGCTGGCTCGGCACCCGCGGGGCTCCCGTGAGCGACGAGTACCAGGAGCGGACCGTCCAGGTCTACCGCGACGCCGTCCACCGCTTCGTGACCGCGCTGAACCGTGCCGGGCTCGTGGTGGTCCTCGACCTGCACAGCCGCAAGCGGATCGGCCAGCCCGAGTTCGGGAACGTGGCGATGCCGGACTCGGAGTCCCTCGCCTTCTGGCGCTCGGTCGCGACCGACTACCGCGACAACCCGTCGGTGATGTTCGACGCCTTCAACGAGCCCTACTCGCGGTACAACTCCGCGGGCACCCGCCCGCTGCTCGACCTGACCTGGAAGTGCTGGCGAGACGGCGGCTGCGATGCCCCGGTCGAGGACGACCAGATGCTGAGCTCCGGTCGGGTCACCTACCGAGTGCAGGGCATGGACGCCGTGGTCAAGGCGATCCGCGACGCCGGAGCGAAGCAGCCGATCCTGCTCGGCGGGCTCGACTACGCCAACGACCTCAGCCACTGGCTCGAGTTCGCCCCGGACGACGACCAGCTCGTCGCCGCGTTCCACAGCTACGACTTCAAGGACTGCAACACCCGCGACTGCTGGGACTCCGTGCTCGGCCAGCTCGCCGACAGCGTTCCGGTGCTGACCTCCGAGCTGGGGTCCGAGCACCCCGCAAAGGGCTACGTCGAGGACTACCTCGCGTGGGCCGACGAGCACAACCTCGGCACCCTGTTCTGGGTGTGGGCCGACCACCCGCACGACCCGATGTCGCTGGTGACCGACGAGACGGGCACCCCGACGCCGTACGGCGCCGTGGCGAGGGCCTGGCTGCAACGGAAACCCTTGCCTGAGTAGGTCTTCGGCCCTCGAACGTCGACCTGTCTGGTCCGGTCCCCGGGCACCCTCAAGGTTTGCGCAACTTCGCCGGGGCCGGTCCCGCCGCCGCTACATTGACGGAGACCGGACTCGGGCTCGTCACATCATGAGCACCGAGCACCGGGGGGTGCACCATGTCGGTTCCAGCGACTCCGTCGCGACCGGCGAGCAAGTCGGTCGGCGCAGCGACCCTGGGCCTGATCGCTACTTTGGCGATCTTCGTCGCGGTCTTCGTGACGTTCCTCGTCGCCCCGATCGTCGCCCTGCTGCTTGCCTATCTCGCCTACAGCGTCATGCGGTCTCGCGAGGGGCGCTCGGCCCGGGCCACCGGCCCCGACGAGCCGCCCACGCAGGCGCACGGGTTCGGAGCGGGAACGCTATGACCACGACCTCGACCACCACCGCTGCCGCCCTGCGTCGGGTCACCCGGCTCAACGACGGTGTCGACGACGAGCTGCGGCGGCTCATCCCCGAGGGGATCTGCCGCACCTTCCGGGTGATCCCGTACGCCGTGGCCGACGGCACCGTCCTGGTGGCCGCCGCCGACGCGGACGACACCATCACCGAGCACGTCGTGGCCGAACGCATCGACCGCCGGGTCCTGCTCGTCCGGCACACCGTCAAGGAGATCGTCGCCGCGATCGACGCGGTGTACCCGCCGCAGGAGACCGAGTTCGAGACACCCGAGGCCCGTCGGGCCCG
>JAOPXF010000411.1 GCA_025965295.1 Nocardioides sp. | reverse complement strand
GCAGCCGGTCCCACCTCAGCGCCACCTTCGTCAGCGCCTCCTGCACGAGGTCCTGGGCGCGGCCGACGTCACCTGTGAGGAGGTACGCCGAGCGCACCAGCTGACGCTGGTGGGCTCCCGCCCAGTCGCTGAACTCCGCTGTGTCCACTGGACCTCCCGTCTCAGTCAACGCGCCCATGGTCACGAAAGGTTGGCGGAACCGGCGATGAGTTGTCGGCGGCCGGTGGGTCAGTATGGGCAGATCGCCCCGACGAAGGAGACCGCCATGACCTCGATCACCCCCTGCCTGTGGTTCGACGACAACCTCGAGGAGGCGATGGAGTTCTACGTGAAGATCTTCCCGAACTCCGAGATCGGCAGCGTGGCCCGTTACGGCGAGGCCGGTCCCGGAGAGCCCGGCACGGTGGTCTCGGCCGACTGGACGCTCGACGGCCAGCCCTTCCGCGGCATCAACGGCGGCCCGGTCTACGCGAACTTCACCGAGGCCATCTCGTTCAGCATCGCCTGCGAGGACCAGAGCGAGGTCGACTACTACTGGGACAACCTGGTCGCCGGCGGCGAGCCCGGCCAGTGCGCCTGGCTCAAGGACAAGTACGGCCTGTCCTGGCAGGTCGTGCCCAACCGGCTCATGGAGCTGCTCGGCGACCCGAATCCCGCTCGCGCGAACGCCGCGACCCAGGCGATGCTGGGCATGAGCAAGATCGTGATCGCCGAGCTCGAGGCGGCGCACGCGAACGCCTGACCCGGGCCAGCGAGCGAGCAGGCGTTTGAGCTCCGCGCATCGCGGAATGCTGCGTGCATGACACTCGGGGCCCTCCAGGACGACGCATTCTGGCGCACCTTCCACGAGGCCCATCCCGAGGTGGACCTGGTCCTGCTCCCCGAGGTCGAGTACGGCCTGCACCATGCCTACGAGCAGCACGTTCAACCCGTCATCGACACCGTCACCGGGACCGCGGTCGGCACCTACGAGACCGTCACCCACGGCGCAGGTGTCGCGTGGGACACCGCCCAGAGCGGGTTCGACGCGGTCTGGCCGGACAGCTGGCCGTGATGGCTACAGTCCTGCCCGTGAGGCTGATACTCGCCGTTTCGTCGGTCCTGCTGGTCCTGACCTCCTGCACGGCGGACGGCTCGGAAGGGGACCACATGTCGGCCAGGGACGCGGAGGCGTCGTACGTCGCCTCCCTCGAGGAGGCCGTGCCGCTGGCCGCCCGCACGGTCGAGGCGACGAAGGTGGAGGTCGTGGGTCGCTGGCAGAGCTGCATGGGCGGCTTCCAGTACCAGGGCACCGGGGCGGTCCATGTCGACGGCCCCGGCGACGAGGCCCAGGTCGAGCGGGTGCGCAGCGCCCTGACCGACGCCGGTTGGGACGACGTCACCCAGGTCGAGGGACACGTCAGCGTCGAGAAGGGCGACCTCGCCCTCGACCTGACGCGGCCCGGCGGCGCCTTCCCCGGGCTCTGGACGCTCGCCTTCCACTCCGACTGCCGGGTCCTGCACGGCGAGGACAAGGACTACGCCGAACAGGGCCAGGTCAACCACTTCACCGGGCTGCGGCCGTGAACCCGGTCGGACCCGCCAGCCTCCTCTAGGTTCGGTCCATGCCGATCGCGTCCACCCCGGAGCCGCCGTACACCGCGGTGATCTTCAGCGCGGTCCGGACCGAGGGCGACCAGGGGTACGCGCGGATGGCCGAGCGGATGTTCGCGCTCGCCGCGGAGCAGCCGGGCTACCTCGGCGTCGAGACGGCGCGGGACGACGGGCTCGGCATCACCGTGTCGTACTGGGCCGACGACGCCGCGGCCGCCGCGTGGAAGCAGGTCGCCGAGCACGTCGTGGCGCAGGAGCGCGGCGCCACGACGTGGTACGACGACTACCGCATCCGGGTCGCCACCGTGACCCGCGCCTACGGGAAGGCCTGAGTGCGCGAGCGTCCCGCGCACGTGACGGACGACGCCGTCCTGGCCGCGGTCCGCGAGCACTGGGGCGAGCCGGCCGACTCCGTCGAGCACCTGCCGCTGGGCTTCGGGGCCCACCACTGGCGGGTCGGCCACCTGTTCGTGACCCTCGACCTCCTGGGCCGCCGCCACTCCCCCGCCTCACTCGAGTCGACGTACGCCGCCGCGGCGAGGCTGGCCGCGCAGGGGCTGGAGTTCGTGCTCGCCGGCGTGCCCTCCCGGAGCGGCACCTACACGGTGCGGTTCGGGGACGAGGGAGCCCTGAGCGCAACCCCCTGGCGCGACGGCGTCGCCGGCGACGGGTCCTTCACCGAGGGGCGCGCGGCACGACCGCGGACTTCCTGGACCGGCTGCACGCGACCGCGCCGCCACCGGGCCTACGGAACTGGCGGCCCCTCGTCGGGGCCGACCTGGCCCACGAGCTCACTGCACGCACCGCCCGGCCCTGGACGGCGGGTCCCCATGGCGAGACGGCCCGCCGCGCGCTCCGCGAGCGCCTCGGCGAGATCGCGACCTGGACCGCGGGCTATCACCGGTTGGCGGCCACCGCCGACCCCGCCACGTGGGTGCCGACGCACGGCGAGCCCGACACCGGCAACCAGCTGGCCACGGCCGAGGGTGTCCTGCTGGTGGACTGGGAGTCGTTGATGCTCGCCCCCGCCGAGCGGGACCTGCGGACGCTCGCGGACGCCGGCCACCCGCACCCCCGGGCGACGAGCGAGCTGCTCGCGCTCTTCGACCTCGAGTGGCGCCTGGACGAGGTGGCGCAGTACGCCACCTGGTTCGAGCAGCCGCACGGCGACGACGAGAACGACCGGCTCGCGCTCGGCGGCCTGCGCCACGAGCTCGGACGTGAGGCTCGCCACAGCGCCGACCCGCTCTCCCGGGACTAGCCTGAGAAGCGGTCCGTGCACTCCATCAGGGAGGTGCGAGATGACGACGAAGGAGCTCGACGATGAGCGAGGAGACTGCGCCCTACGGCACCGGCCCGGGGGCCTCCCCCGCACCGGTCAAGCGGGTCCGCACCCACCACCTGCGCGAGATGAAGCGGCGCGGCGAGAAGTTCACGATGCTGACGGCCTACGAGCAGTACGCCGCGCAGACGTTCGACGAGGCGGGCATCGACGTACTCCTCGTCGGGGACTCCGCAAGCAACAACGTCTTCGCCAACGAGACCTCGCTCCCGGTGACCGTCGACGAGCTGATCCCCCTGGTCCGCGCCGTCACCCGCTCCGCCCGCCGCGCGCTGGTCGTGGCCGACCTGCCGTTCGGCTCCTACCAGGCCTCGCCCGAGCAGGCCTACCTCACCTCCGTCCGCTTCATGAAGGAGGGCAACGCGCACGCCGTGAAGCTCGAGGGCGGGCTCGCGATGGTGCCGCAGGTCCGCAAGCTCACCGAGGGCGGCATCCCGGTGGTGGCGCACATCGGCTTCACCCCCCAGTCCGAGCACAACCTCGGCGGCTACCGGGTCCAGGGCCGCGGCGACGCGGCCGACCAGGTCATCGAGGAGGCCCGGGCGCTGGAGGCCGCCGGCGCCTTCGCGGTCGTCATGGAGATGGTGCCCGGCGACGTCGCCGCCCAGGTCACGAAGTCCGTCGACATCCCCACGATCGGGATCGGGGCGGGCGTCGACTGCGACGGCCAGGTGCTGGTCTGGCAGGACGCCTTCGGGCTGCGCACCGGCCGGATGGCGAAGTTCGTCAAGCAGTACGCCGACCTGCACGGCGAGCTGCTCCGTGCCGCACAGGAGTACGCCGCGGACGTCAAGGGCGGCACCTTCCCCGGCCCGGAGCACACCTTCTGACCCTGGCCATCGTCAGGTCGTGGCCCGGTCGAGTCCCCCAGGAGTTTGAGGCATTCGCCTCAGGGCATCCTGACACCGTCAACATATCTTCGAGGGGGAGCGTCGTGGTGAGTCAGGAGGTCGTTCGTCCATCAGAGATCACAGCGCTGAAGGCGGACCTGATCGAGGCGGTCACCAACGCCTACATGGCCAAGCGGGTGCCGGAGCTCTCCGGCCTCCGCTTCGACCACGGCGAGTGCAGTGACGGGGAATTCAGGTACAAATCGCCCAGTGCGGACAACGCTCTCGGATTCTCCCTGGAAGCCGACACGGGGTACCACTGCTCCTACCCCGGAGGCGTGTGGAGGGAGGACGAGACCCTCATGCCGGACGGCGAGAAGTCACCAGGTGACTCGACCTATGGCACGGGGCAGCTGTTCGACGCCAAGGAAACGTTCGCGATGATCGAGTCCGAGGTCTCCTCGTGGATCGACCCGTGGGCGGAGTGCCACAGCCCCAACGAGTTCTCCAACCAGATCTCCAGCATCGCGAACGTCGCCTCCCAGCTCTACGTCGGCAACGAGATCGCGTTCGGCGACCACAGCGTGGCCCCCGTCGGGGCAGACAGCTCGTCGGGGGCGTCCGCGGTGAGCGACGTGCGCTCGGCGATCGACGAGGTGAAGCTCGACACCGACGACATGCGGGGCCTGGCCATCGACGCCTTCCAGCGGACCTACGTGCTCGACATCGAGCGGACGATCGGCGGTCAGCGTGGCCTGGCGACGGCTGCGGGACTCGCGATCACCGCAGAGGCCATGGCGGGGAACGAGACGTTCATCAGCCTGCGCGACTTCATCAACAGGGCGATCCACGACTTCAACGACCTGGCGGGGGCGCACGCCGGCGGCAGTGGCGCGGCGGCGGCATTAGGTGCCACGGCCGCCATCGCGGGACTCGCCGGTGCCACGGCCGGCGTCGCCTTCCCGCCGTTCGGCGTGGCCATGGGTGTGGTGGGCGGGGTGGCCACGGTCGGCGGCTTGATGTTCCCGGCCACCGAGGGCGTTATCCCACGCCCGCTCGCCCTCGCAGGCGGCGACTACATGGGCTACTGGACGTCGTTCAAGGACGGCATCAAGGACATCAACGGCGATCTCAAGGCTGCCGAGGACGCCATCGTCGACGGTTGCCGTCGCATGCTCTCGGACTACCACGCCTACCCCGACAACTACTCGATCACCAAGGGTGGCTCCGGCAAGCAAGGTTTCCAGGACGACACAGCCCCGTGCGTCGAGTCCCAGATCGACTTCAACCACACGAAGATGAAGCGGACGCCGGAGCAGTGGAGTCCATCGGCGACCACCAACGCGGCCTGGCCGGCCGGCTCGGCGGGGTCGACGGTGCCGGGAACCCCTCGTCACTGGTGTCCAGCGAGTGGGGTCGCGCCTCGCTGCCGGAGGTCGGCGTCATGGGCAACGGCTTCAGCGGCCCCTGCCAGGCCTACGCCCAGGTCGTCGACGCGCTCACCGACCTGCTCCTGCTGGAGGCGAAGACCGCCCACCGTCTCGCAGAGCACTGCATCGCCGTGTCGCTGGACTTCCGCGGCACCGACGACCAGCGCGAGTCGGCGCTCAACAAGATCACCACGCGTTTCGACACCCAGGCCATCCCGGTCGTCAACCAGGAAGGGTAGCCAGTGAAACCAGCGCGAGTCGCGAGCCGTCGCCCTGCCGCGGCGCTGGCGTCCGTCCTCATCCTGCTCAGCCTCGGCGGCTGCGGGCGGTCCGATGACGGCGGCCCCGAGGGCCGGCCGACGGGCGGGCCGACGACGACCGCGGACGGCCTGACTGCCCCGGGCACCAGCCTCCGCGTCGGCGACTCGGCCACCGTCCCCCGCACAGACGGCACCGGCACCATCAGGCTGACCGTGACCAGCATCGTCGAGGGGACGTCACGGGACCTCGAGGGCGAACGGGTGGCCGATGCCGACGAGAAGACCCCCTTCTTCGTCAACTACGAGATGACGGTCGTCTCCGGCAACGCCTACGGCATGGACATGCGCCACTACCTCAGCGCCTGGGCCGATGACGAGGCCGTAGGGTTCCTCATCCCGTCCGGCCCGTACCCCACGTGCCAGGAAGTGAACTTCCCCCTCAACGCCACGGCCGGCACCGCCATATCCTCGTGCCGCACCTACGTGACCGACAAGGGTGCTCCCCCCGTCGACAGCGTCCGTTTCGACAATGAAGACGGCTACCAGAGCTACGAGGACACCGCCGTCGAGTGGCGCCGGGAGTAGCTTCTCCGGCCACGGGTTCGAACCCCGGTCACGCGCAGCCTCGAAATGTGCGGCGGACCCGACGTACGGTGGCAGGCATGCGCTCACTCTCGGTCTTCCTGTGCACCCTCGCCCTCCTGGCCCCCGCGCCGGCACTCGCGATGCGGGGGTCCGGCAACGTCGGGCCGCTCGCCTCGTCCAGCAGCGCCAACGACGCCGCCATCGCCCAGTTCAAGGCGGACCGTGCGCAGGCGCGGGCGGTGCCGAAGCTCAAGGTGACCCGGATGATCCGCGGCCTCGACCACCCGTGGGACGTCCAGTCGATCGGCCACGGGCGGCTGCTGGTCACCGAGCGAGACCGCGCCGACCTGCTGGTGTGGCAGGACGGCCACAAGCGCAAGGTCCGGTTCCCCAGCAGCAGCGTCTGGGTGTCCGGCGAGACCGGGCTGATGTCGCTCGCGATCGACCCGGCGTTCGCGCAGACGGGCCGCTTCTTCACCTGCCAGGGCGGCACCACGAGCAACGGCCACGAGGTGCACGTGGTCGCCTGGCGGCTCAACGACAAGGCCACCCGGGCCACCAGGATCAAGGAGCTGGTCGGCGGCTTCCCGACCAGCAGCGGCCGCCACGGGGGCTGCCGGCTCCTGATCACGAAGAACGGCTCGATGCTCGTCGGCACCGGCGACGCCGCCCAGGGCACCAACCCCGAGAACCTCAAGTCGCTCGGCGGCAAGACCCTGCGAATGACGCTCGGCGGCGCCCCCTGGCCGGGCAACCCGTTCATCAAGAGCCCCAACTCCCGCAAGCGCTACATCCAGACCTACGGCCACCGCAACGTCCAGGGCCTCGCCCAGCGGCGCGACGGCAGCCTGTGGTCGGTCGAGCAGGGCACCTACCGCGACGACGAGGTCAACAAGCTCGTCAACGGCGGTGACTACGGCTACAACCCGGTCCCCGGCTACAACGAGGACGTCCCGATGACCGACCAGTCGCTGCCGGGCAAGCAGGTCAACGCGCGGTGGAGCTCGGGCAACCCGACCAAGGCCACCTCCGGCGGCACGTTCGTCTACGGCAAGCAGTGGGGAGCGCTCAACGGCGCGATGGCCGTCGCCGCGCTGAAGGACTCGCGGATCTTCTTCCTGACCTTCGACGGGCACGGCAAGCTGCAGCGGGTCCGGGTCCCCGACGCGCTCACGCACTACGGGCGGCTGCGCTCGGTCACCCAGGTCGGCGCCAACCTGCTGATCACCACCGACAACGGCAACGGCAACGACGTCGTCCTGCGGGTCCACCCCCGCTGAGCCGAGCGTCAGGCGGTCCAGCCGAGGAAGGCCGCGCCCGCGGTCACCGCGCCGAACCAGAACACCATCGCGAAGACCGCCAGGAACGGCACCCACCGCGGGTGCAGGCTCCACCACGCGCAGGCGACCAGGAACAGCAGCGCCCAGACGGCCAGCAGCGCCACCACGCCCCACCAGGGCGCGACCAGCCCGCTGGCGGCGTACAGGAAGAACGCGCAGGCCATGCCGGCCATGCCGACGAACGGCCACGGCGAGGTCGCGTTGCGGTTGCGCCTCGGCCGGCGTCGGCCCATCAGTCCTCGAGGTCGGTGTCGTTCCAGGCGGGGTCGTTGTCCCACTCCTGGTTGCGCTGCTCGGCCTTCTCGAGCGCGTGCGCGGCCTCCTCGCGGGAGTCGTAGGGACCCAGGCGGTCGATGGGCGGGCAGATGTCCTCGCCCTCCTCGACCGTGGAGTGCTTGGTGCAGTACCAGTACTTGCTCATGTCGGCTGAAACTACACGCGCCCCTAGACTTTCCGGGTGAGTCTCGTTGCCGCAGCCGTCATCTCCCCCCGCCGCGAGGTGCCCGCGGCCATCTCGCGACCCGAGTACGTCGACCGCCCGGCACCGGCCCGCTTCACCGGCAGCGAGGTCAAGGACGAGGAGACCATCGCGAAGATGCGGGTCGCCGGGAGGCTCGCCGCGCAGGCCCGTGAGCTCGTCGGCGCAGCCGTCGAGCCGGGGGTCACCACCGACGAGCTCGACCGCATCGGGCACGAGTTCCTCTGCGACCACGGCGCCTACCCCTCGACGCTCGGCTACCGCGGCTTCCCCAAGTCGCTGTGCTCCAGCGTCAACGAGGTGATCTGCCACGGGATCCCCGACAGCCGCCGCATCGAGGACGGCGACATCGTCAACATCGACATCACGGCGTACCTCGACGGCGTGCACGGCGACACCAACGCCACCTTCCTCGCCGGCGACGTCGACGAGGAGTCCCGGCTCCTCGTCGAGCGCACCCAGGAGGCCCTGGACCGCGGCATCAAGGCGGTGCGACCCGGCCGCCGGATCAACGTGATCGGCCGGGTCATCGAGTCCTACGCCGCCCGCTTCGGCTACGGCGTCGTCCGCGACTTCACCGGGCACGGCATCGGCACCCACTTCCACAGCGGGCTGATCGTGCCCCACTACGACGACGCGGCGCACGACACGCTCATCGAGGTCGGCATGACGTTCACGATCGAGCCGATGCTCAACCTCGGCACCGCCGACTGGGAGATGTGGGACGACGACTGGACCGTCGTCACCCGCGACGGCCGCCGCAGCGCCCAGTTCGAGCACACCCTGCTGGTCACGCCGACCGGCGCCGAGGTGCTGACCAACCCCTGACCCGAACCACCGCTATGGTTGTGGTGCGAATGGGCTGGCCGGGCGACCGCGTCGCCGTCTCCTCCGGGGGACGGTGCCGAGGAAGGTCCGGGCTCCACAGGGCAAGGTGGTGGGTAACCCCCACCCGGGGCAACCCGCGGGACAGTGCCACAGAGAACAGACCGCCGCCCGGCTCCGGCCGGGAGGTAAGGGTGAAACGGTGGAGTAAGAGCCCACCAGCGATCCGGGCGACCGGTTCGGCTCGGCAAACCCCACCTGGATCAAGGTCAAGATGTCCGACGCCTTCGGGCACCGGACGCGCGCACGTTCGCGGGCTGCTCGCCCGAGTGCGCGGGTAGACCGCTGGAGACTGCCGGCAACGGCAGCCGTAGATGGATGGTCGCCCCCCGGCTCGCCGGGGACAGAACCCGGCCTACAGGCCAGCCCATTCGCCCTCTCGGAGCACCGGTAACGGCCACTCGGACGGCGCACCCCGTTCCGCAGCGTCACCGCGCACGGAATGCGGCAGATGAGTGCGCTTCAGGAGGGGCGGGGGAAGCCGTACTTCGATGGATCGGCGAGGACGGCGTCCACCGTCGCGGCAGCGCCTTCTTCGCTCATCTCAACCTGCTTGAGAAGAGCGATCGCGGCCTCACGCTGGCCCGCTTCGATCGCGGCATACCAGTGCCCGAGCAAGCCTGCCGTGAAGAGGCGCTCGTTGACGGTCATTCCACCGAGGCGCGGTTGTTCACTCACGCAGTCCACGGTAGTGCCGGGATCGGACAAGATGGTGCGCCCCTGACAGCGGCATGTGCGTTCGGATCGGCCTAGGAAAGGTCCCATCCTGGGTTGGCCGAGGAGTACGCCACGATGAGCAGGAACGTCAGCACAACTTCAAGAGCCGCGGCAATCAGCGTCCCGACGATGATGCGCCCACCCGCCTTCCGCCATGCGCGGGAAACGAGCAGAGCAACACCGGCGCATAGCGTCACGGGCAACGCGACGAGGGGGATCAGTGCTGTAGCCGTCAGCGTCGATGTCCACGCGCTGATGGCGGGGATGAGGAACAGCGAGAGTTGGGCAAGAACGGTGGCCCTTCCCCAAGGCGCATCCCGCAGGGCTGCTGCCGAGCCAACACTCCCTTGCGCGGACATGCCCGGATTGTGGCACCTGGGCTTCCGCAACGCTCGCTCATCGGCATGAGAGTGCGTCTGGACTACCGGGGCTGGAGTAGGCCCGGGAAATGTGACACACCCGGTGAGAGGGTGGGCCCGTGACCCGAACGCACAAGTCCGCGCTGACCCTAGTCGACTGGCGCACCCGGGTGGCCGACCTGTACGCCGCCGTACGCGCCGAGACCGACCCTGCGGTGGGACACCGGGTGTGGCGGGAGGGGCGGGCGGAGCTCTTCGCCCACCACCCGCAGAGCCCGACCGCCCACGTCCCGGAGCTGCGCGAGCACGGGGTGGAGTACTGGCCCTACGACCCGGCCCTCCGCTTCGAGGTCCCGGTCCTCGAGGCGGAGCCCGACGAGCGGGAGGTCGACGGCGGCGACGACGGCTCGGTGACGATGCAGCGGATCGGCCGGGTCGAGCTGCCCGCCCCGGTGGGGGGCTCGCTCGACATCTGGTGGCTGCACCAGTACGCCGGCGGCCTGTTCGTGCCGCTCCGCGACGGCACCGCGGGGTCCGGGAGCTACGGCGCGGGTCGCTACCTGCTCGACACCGCCAAGGGCGCCTGGCTCGGCGGCGGCGACGACAGCCTCGTCCTCGACCTCAACTTCGCCTACCACCCCTCGTGCCGGTACGACGACCGCTGGCGCTGCCCGCTGGCCCCGGCCGGCAACACGATCCAGGCCCGGGTCGAGGCGGGCGAGCGGCTCTAGCGGACGCACATCGTCCGCTGGTCTGGACCGATGTTTCTCGTCTAAAATTCCGGGCATCCGTGTCTTGCTGCGGGGGGGCATGGGACTGTTCGGACGAGGACGGAGGGCGCGTGGACAGGGCAGCAGGGACGGGGCCGGTACGCCTCGCCATTGTGAACGATTACGAGATCGTGGTGTCGGGCCTCGCCTCGATGCTGGAGGAGCACCGCGAGCGGGTCCACGTCGTCGAGATCAACGCGCAGACGCCGGTGCTCAGCGACGTCGACGTCGTCCTGGTCGACACCTTCGGCCAGCTCCCGCGCGACGGCGAGGCCCTCGCCGACCTGGTCCGCGAGTGCAGCGCTCCCGTGGTGATCTTCTCCTGGGAGCTGCCGCGCGCAAGCATCGTGGGTGCCCTGACCGCGGGCGCCGGCGGCTACCTCTGCAAGAGCCTCAAGGCCAAGGAGATCGTCGACGCCCTCGAGGCCATCCGCGACGGCGAGATCATCGTCATGACCAACACGCTCAGCGGGCCGGAGCCCACCCCCGAGGTCGACTGGCCGGGCCAGGACGAGAGCCTGTCACCGCGTGAGTCCGAGGTGCTCGCCTTCATCACCCAGGGCCTCTCCAACGACGAGATCGCCCGGAACATGTTCCTGAGCATCAACTCGGTGAAGACCTACATCCGCACGACCTACCGCAAGATCGGCGTCAGCAGGCGCTCGCAGGCCGTCGCCTGGGGCATGCGGCACGGCTTCGTGCCCGCCTCGATGCGCTCCTACGACCCCGGGGCCGGGACCCGCTAGCTGTACTGACCGGAGAGGTTGGTCAACCTGGCGATGGGTGCTGATCTGCCGATTGCGGTGTGGGGCCGGTGGTGGTTGTAGTGGTGGATCCATGCTGGCAGAGCGTTTCGTCGGGCGGACTCGGATGA
>JAOPXF010000393.1 GCA_025965295.1 Nocardioides sp. | reverse complement strand
CCAAGCGGCTCAACATCACCGCCGTCGTGCTCTTCGTAGGCGGCTCGGTGCTGTGCGAGGCCGCGTGGAGCATCGGCGCGCTGATCGGCTTCCGGGTCCTTCAGGGGCTCGGCGGCGGCATGCTGATGCCGCTCGGCATGACGATCATGACCAGGGCGGCGGGGCCGCACCGGATCGGCCGGCTGATGGCGATCCTCGGTGTCCCGATGCTGCTCGGCCCGATCCTGGGCCCGATCCTCGGCGGCTGGCTGATCGAGGTGGCCAGCTGGCACTGGATCTTCCTGATCAACGCACCGATCGGGGTGGTCGCGGTCGTCTACGCCTGGTGGGTGCTGCCCAGCGACACCCCGGAGCCCTCGGAGTCCTTCGACTTCCTCGGCATGGCCCTGATGTCGCCGGGGCTGGCGCTGTTCCTCTTCGGGGTCTCCTCGATCCCCGGCGAGGGTACGGCGACCGCGCCGCGCGTCTGGGTGTCGATGCTGGTCGGGGCCGCGCTGATGGTGTCGTTCGTCTTCCACTCGTTCCGCCCGGAGCACCCGCTGCTCGACCTGCGGCTGTTCAGGAACCGCAACCTCACGGTCTCGGTCATCACGATGTTCCTCTTCGCCGCCGCCTTCTTCGGCGGGCTGCTGCTGGTGCCGACGTACTTCCAGGAGGTCCGCGGCGAGTCGACGCTGCAGGCCGGTCTGCTGGTCGCGCCCCAGGGGATCGGCGCGATGATCACGATGCCGATCGCGGGCTCCCTGGTCGACAAGCACCCGATCGGCCGGATCGCGCCGTTCGGCATCATCCTCATCCTGATCGGCATGTTCGGGCTGACCCAGCTCACCGCGACCACCCCGTATCCCGTGATCATCGGCGAGCTCTTCGTGATGGGGCTGGGCATGGGCGCGACGATGATGCCGCTGTTCACGTCGGCCCTGAAGACGCTGAAGGCCCACGAGGTGGCGCGTGGCTCGACGCTGCTGAACATCAGCCAGCAGATCGCCAGCTCGTGCGGCGTCGCGATCATGTCGGTGCTGCTCACCAACCACCTCCAGGCCTCCGAGCTGGCCGGTCCGGCGATGGCCTCGCTGCACATCCCGTCCCTGGCCGACAAGATCCCCGCGGGCGACATCGTCAAGGGGCTGCAGGACGCCGGAGCCGCGTTCGCCGACACCTACTGGGTGGCCTGGGTGATGGTGCTGCTCACGCTGGTGCCGGCGTTCTTCCTGCCGCGCCGGCGCGAGGAGACGCACCTGCTCGACGACGAGGGTGTCCCGCCCGTGGTCGTGCACTGACCGGCTCCGGGCCCGGCCGGGTACCGGGCACGGCCGCGCTGGTGACGGTGCGTGCGATCGACGAGGACCCCGGCGGCTATGTACGCCGGCACGGCACCGTGCTCGCTGAGTTCGGCCACCTCACCCAGGAGTCGGGCAACGTGTCCTGGCTGGTGGACGTCGGGGGCACCCGCCTGTTCGTGAAGACGGCCGGGTCGACCGACGCGCCGGTGCCGGGCGCGCCGACTCCCTACTTCGACCACGCCGGCCGGGTCCGCCTCTTGCGCAACGCGGTCGAGCTGGCCTCCTCATGCGCGCACCCCGCGCTGCCCCGCCTGCTCAACGTCATCGAGTCGCCGTACGGACCGGCCCTGGTCTACGAAGCCGCTCGCGGAGAGCTCGTCCACGTCCCGCGGGAACGGCGCGGCGACCCGGCGTCGGCCTACCAGCGCTTCGGGCATCTCCAGGCGGACCGGCTGCTCGGCGTCTTCGACGTCCTCGTCGACCTCCACGTGGACCTCGCCGCGGCCGGCTGGGTCGCCTGCGACCTCTACGACGGGTGTCTGCTCGTCGACTTCGCGACTGCGTCGCTGAGCGTCGTCGACCTCGACACGTACCGTCGCGGGCCGAGCGTCAACGACATGGGGCGGATGTTCGGGGCCTCCCGTTTCATGGCTCCGGAGGAGCTGGAGCTCGGCGCGCCCATCGATGAGCGCACGACGGTCTTCACGCTGGGCCGGCTGGTCTGGCACTTCGGGACCGGCTCACCGAGCAGGCCGAGCGCTTCTGCGGACCGCCCGCGCTCGCCGAGGTGGTGCGGCGGGCCTGCCGACCGTCGCCGGAGGACCGGTTCGCCGGCGTCGCCGCCTTCGCCCGGGAGTGGCGGTCCGCACGTGCCCTCAGCCGATGACCGCCCATGCCCCGGACCTGACCAGCTGTGGCAGCCTGGCGGTGTGTCGTTCGACGTCTTCTTCCAGGGCTTCGTCGCCGGCGGTGCGGCGGAGGGCGGGTCGGCAGAGATGCTCGCCGTCCTGGGGCCGCACGTGACCGAGCGCGACGGCACCTTCCTCCGCGTGCGCGTGGGCGACGGGGAGGCCTACATCTACCTCAGCTCCGACTCGATGATGGCCAACCACGTGTCGGGGCGCGACCCATGGGACGCGCTGGTCGAGGGCGCGCGGGCAGCGAACTGGGTCATCCTCCCGATCGGCTGCCCGACCTGCCTGACCCGACCCGACCAGCGCGACGAGCTGCCCGTGGAGCTCCTCGACGAGGTTGTCCTGGTGTCCTCGGGTGCCGAGCTCCTGACGGTCATCGTCACGAGCTGACGGCGACGCAGCACGCGCCTCACCACCGCCCGGCAGCTCCGCCCTCCAGCGCCGGCCTCCAGCACGCCCCGGCGGGACCGGGTGGTCATCCCCCGATCATGCCCCGCGCGCGCTGCCGGGGGCTCAGCGCGCCCGACGGCCCGGCGGCGGCCGGCGAGCCGCCTCGGAGCCGAGCGCCCGG
>JAOPXF010000364.1 GCA_025965295.1 Nocardioides sp. | reverse complement strand
CACGAGCTGCCCTCGCGCTCGTCGTACTTGGCCATGAACGTGATCGACTTGCCCTGCTGGGCGGCGATCTCCTTCGCGGCGGTCTTGTAGACCGCGTGGTTGTCGGCCGTCGTCATCGCCTCCGCGTAGAGGAACCCGATCTCGTGCTGGCCGAGGTTGCACTCGCCCTTGGCGCCCTCGACGTCCAGGCCGGCGGCGTACATGTGGTTGCGGATGTCGCGCAGCAGCGGCTCGACGCGGGTGGTGCCGAGGATGGAGTAGTCGACGTTGTACTGGTTGGAGGGTGTCAGGTCGCGGTAGTTGTCGCGGTGCGCCTGCTCGTACGTCGTGTCGAACGAGATGAACTCGAGCTCGGTCCCGGACAGCGCCGTCCACCCGCGCTCGGCCACGCGGTCCAGCTGGCGCTGCAGGATCGCGCGCGGTGACTGGACGACGGGGGAGTGGTCGGGCCAGACCAGGTCGCACTGGACCATCGCCGTCGCCGGCAGGTGCGTGAGCAGCCGGATGGTGTCCTCGGCCATCACTAACTCCATGTCGCCGTAGCCCGTCTCCCACGAGGAGATGGCGTAGCCGCCCACGGTGTTCATGTCGACGTCGACCGCCAGCAGGTAGTTGCAGCCCTCGGTGCCGTGGCCGACGACGTGGTCGACGAAGTAGCGGCCGTGCAGGCGCTTGCCCTGCAGCCGGCCCTGCATGTCGGTGAAGGCCACGACGACGGTGTCGACCAGGCCGCTCTCGATGCGTGCGACCAGTTCGCTCATGGTGAGGTGCCGGTCGTTTCGGGTGCGCATGCGGTCTCCTGCTCTCGGTTCCGGTTCGGGGTCCAGGGAAGGGGTCAACCCACCAGCCCGCGCAGCAGCGCGGCGGTGTCGTCGCAGTGTTCCTCCATGACCAGGCGGGCCCGGTCGGCGTCGCCGCGCAGGATCGCTCGGACCAGCGAGGCGTGCTGGCGGTCGGAGTGCGCGATGTTCGCCTCCAGGACGGGGATCGCCAGGAGCATCTCGTGCAACGTCGACTGCACGGACGTCACCGCCTCGACCACCCGGGGCGACCCGGTCAGGGCGGCCACGGTCAGGTGGAAGCGCGAGTCGGCCTGGCGGTGGTCGGCGGCCCGGCTGGCGGATGCCACCTCCTCGTGCGCCTGCGTGAGCTGGGCCCGGCGGGAGTCGTCGAGGTCGACACGGGCCGCCAGGTGCGCGGCCCCCGGCTCGACGATGCGGCGGAAGTCCAGGGCGTCCAGCCAGTCCTGCCGCTTGGCCGCGGAGGTCCGGGCGGCCGCGCGTGCGGACGGGGTCCTCGGCTTCAGCGTGACGACGGTGCCGCCGCCCCGGCCGCGGGTGGTCTCGACCAGTCCGGCCTCGCGGAGAGCGGCCATCGCCTCGCGCAGGGTGGCCCGGGAGACGTTCAGCCGCACCGCGAGCTCGCGCTCCGAAGGGAGGGTGGAGCCACGCGGGTAGACGCCCAGCCGGATGGTCGTCGCCAGCTGTTCCACGCAGGCCTCGAACGCGTGGTGCCCCCGGACCGGCCGGAGCACGGCCTCGGTCAGGTCGTGCTGGGGCGACACGGTCATGCGGGCCATCCTCGAATCGTGACGGGGGACTGTCAATCGGTCAAAGGTCTGAGTTCATACCAATTTAGCGCCAATCTATGGACGGTCGGAACCGGGCAGGTCTAGCCTCCCAACATCCGACGCACGGACCCCCGGAGAGTGCCGACATGCCTGAAGCCCACGAGCCCGTCACCGAGCACCACGCCGCCGCCGAGCTGACCGAGGACGAGAAGCACCTCGCCAGGCTCGGCTACAAGCAGGATCTGAACCGGACGTGGTCCGGGTTCTCGAACTTCGCGATCTCGTTCTCGATCATCTCGATCCTGGCCGGGTGCTTCACGACCTTCGGCCAGGGCTTCAACAACGGCGGCCCGATCGCGATCTCCTGGGGCTGGCCGATCGTCTCGGCGTTCATCCTGATCATCGGCTTCACGATGTCCGAGCTGGTCTCGGCGTACCCCACTTCAGGCGGCATCTACTGGTGGGCGTCCAAGCTGGGCGGGCCGGCCGCGGGCTTCTTCACGGGTTGGCTCAACCTGATCGGCCTGATCGCCGTCACGGCGTCGGTGGCCTACGGATGCGCGACCTTCATCGACCTGACGCTCAGCACCTACTCGGAGAGCTGGGCGGCGGACTACTCGCTCAAGCGGGTCTTCGTGATCTTCGTGATCGTGCTGGCCGCCGCCGCCGTCCTGAACATCTTCAGCGGACACCTGATGGCGGTGCTGAACAACGTGTCGGTGTGGTGGCACGTCTTCGGTGCCGCGCTGATCGTCGTGATCCTGCTCGTCGTCCCCGACCAGCACCAGAGCTTCAGCTACGTGTTCGGCGAACGCTTCAACAACTCCGGGTACGACGGCGGCGCGACAAACGGGGCGACGTACTGGCTGCTGGTCGCGCCGTTCGGCCTGCTGCTCACGCAGTACACGATCACCGGCTTCGACGCCTCGGCCCACCTCTCGGAGGAGACCGCCTCAGCGTCCAAGGCCGCGGCCAAGGGCATCTGGCAGTCGATCTTCTACTCCGCCATCGGCGGCTGGATCCTGCTGCTCGCGTTCCTGTTCGCGATCCCCAGCGTCGACGGTGCGCCTGACAACGCCGGGGTGGGCGCCGGCGGTGTCGCCTACATCTTCACCTCGTCCCTCGGCCAGAACACCGCTTCGCTGGTGCTGATGATCTCCGCGATCGGCCAGTTCTTCTGCACGATGGCCTGCATGACCAGCGCGTCGCGCATGACGTTCGCGTTCAGCCGCGACGGCGCGATCCCCGGCTCGGGGATGTGGTCCAAGCTGTCGGGTTCCCGGGTGCCGGCCAACGCCGTCATGCTCGTGGCCGTCGTCAGCGCCATCATCACGCTGCCCGCCCTGATCGAGGTCAACATCGGGACGGCCGAGGACCCCCTGATCGTCCCCACCGCCTTCTACGCCGTGGTGTCCGTCGCGGTCATCGGCCTCTATCTCGCGTTCCTGATCCCGATCTGGCTGCGCTGGCGGATGGGCGACGCGTTCGAGGTCGGGTCATGGAACAACGGGTCGAAGTACAAGTGGATGAATCTCGTGGCGGTCATCGAGATCGCGGTCATCTCGATCTACTTCATCCTGCCGTTCGTGCCGCAGGGCAACCCGTTCGGTGACAACTTCTCGTGGAAGTTCGTGAACTACGCCCCGATCCTCACGATCGGAGCGCTCATCCTCCTCGCGATCTGGTGGCTGGTCTCGGCGCGCACGTGGTTCACCGGCCCGAAGCACACCATCGACGAGGACGTCGTCAAGGCCTGCGACGCCTGAGCTGAGTGATCGTCAACGACCCCGAGCTGGTGGCCCTGCTGGACCGAGTCCCGGTCCTGAAGGGCCTCTCGCGCACCGTCGCGGAGCTGCCCGGCGGGCTGACCAACCAGAACCTGCGCGTGACCACGCCGGCCGGCGACTACGTCGTACGTCGATTCCGCGGCGACGCCGAGCTCCTGGGGATCGACCGGGACGCCGAGCACGTCAACACGTCCGCCGCCGCGGAGGCGGGCGTCGGCGCGGGGGTGGTGGACTACCTGCCGCACCTCGGGCTGCTGGTGATCGACTACATCGACGGGATGACCTACGACAACGCCTCCTTCGCCCGGCCGGGCGTGCTGGAGCGGGTCGCTCACGCGGTGCGCCGGCTGCACGACGGGCCGCGCTTCAGCGGGGACTTCGACATGTTCCGGCGCCAGGCGCGCTACCGGCAGACGGTCGAGGAGCGGGGCTATCGGCTGTTCCGCGGCTACGACGACCACGAGGCCGGCTTCCGCCGGGTGCAGGCCGCGCTGGCCGTCCGCGCGGAGCCGACGGTGCCGTGCAACAACGACCTGCTGGCCGGCAACTTCGTCGACGACGGCGAGAAGGTGTGGCTGATCGACTACGAGTACTCCGGCAACAACGACGCCTGCTTCGAGCTCGGCAACACCGCCACCGAGTGCGACCTGGACCCCGACCAGGTCGAGACGCTCACGGGCGCCTACTTCGGCCGCCCGCGGGCCAGCAAGCTGGCGCGGGTGCGGCTGCAGTCGCTGGTGTCGGAGTACGGCTGGTCGCTCTGGGGAGCGATCCAGGCCGGCGCCAGCACCCTCGACTTCGACTTCGACACGTGGGGCCAGGAGCGCTTCGACAAGGCGGCCCGGGCGTTCGCCGGCCCGGACTTCGAGCGGCTGCTGGAGGATGTCGTCCGTGACGACTGAGGCCTCGACCCGCTCGACGGCCGGGCTCCCGGAGCGCGCGCGGGTCGTGGTGGTGGGCGGTGGCGTGATCGGGGCGTCGGTGGCCTACCACCTGACGAAGCTCGGCTGGACCGACGTGCTGCTGCTCGAGCAGGGTCACCTCTCGGGCGGCACCACCTGGCACGCCGCCGGCCTGGTCGGGCCGCTGCGCGCGTCCGAGGGCGGGACCCGGCTGGTGCAGTACTCCGCCGAGCTGTACGCCGCGCTCGAGGCGGAGACCGGGCTGGCCACGGGCTACCGCAACGTCGGCGGCGTGATCGTCGCGCGCACGGAGGACCGGATGGTCCAGCTGCGCCGCACCGCGGCCAACGCGACGGCCTACGACATGGACTGCGAGCTGATCTCGCCTGCCCGCGCCCAGGAGCTGTGGCCCGCGATGCAGGTCGACGACGTGCTGGGGGCGATCTGGCTGCCCGGCGACGGCAAGGTCAACCCGACCGACCTGACGCAGTCGCTGGCCAGGGGTGCGCGGATGGGCGGCGCCCGGATCGTCGAGGGTTGCCGGGTCACCGGCTTCCAGGTCGTGACCACCGGAGGCGACCGGCGCCACATCGCAGGGGTGCGCACCGACAGGGGAGACGTCGCGGCCGAGGTGGTCGTGAACTGCGCCGGCCAGTGGGCGAAGTCGCTCGGCCACCTGGTGGGGGCGACCGTGCCACTGCACTCCGCCGAGCACTTCTACGTCGTGACCGAGGAGATCGGGGGGGTGCACCCGGACCTGCCGATCATGCGCGACCCGGACGGGTGGACGTACTTCAAGGAGGAGGTCGGCGGCCTCGCCGTCGGCGGGTTCGAGCCCGAGGCCAAGCCCTGGCGCACCCCCGACACGATCCCGTACCCCTTCGAGTTCCAGCTCCTCGACGAGGACTGGGAGCACTTCTCCGTGCTGATGGAGCAGGCGGTGCACCGGATCCCGGCACTCGCCGAGACCGGGATCCGCAAGTTCTACAACGGGCCCGAGTCGTTCACCCCCGACAACCAGTTCCTGCTGGGGGAGGTGCCCGGCCTGGCCGGCTACTTCGTGGGAGCGGGCTTCAACTCCGTGGGCATCGCCTCCGCCGGTGGCGCGGGTCGGGCCCTCGCCGAGTGGATCGTCGAAGGCGAGCCGACCACGGACCTGCTCGGGGTCGACGTACGACGCTTCGCGCCGTTCAACAACAACAACCGCTGGCTGCGGGACCGGGTCGCCGAGGTGCTGGGCCTTCACTACGCGATCCCGTGGCCCAACCGCGAGCTCGAGACCGCGCGACCGTTCCGGTGCTCGCCCCTGCACGACCGGCTCGCCGCCGCCGGCGCGGTCTTCGGCTCACGGATGGGCTGGGAGCGGCCGAACGTCTTCGCGCCGTCACCGGCCGAGGCGGAGCTGGACTACTCGTGGGGCAAGCCGGTGTGGCTGCCGTGGTCCGCGGCCGAGCAGCGCGCCACCCGCGAGGCCGTCGCGGTGTTCGACCAGACGTCGTTCTCGAAGTACGTCGTCGAGGGGCTCGACGCGCTGGATGCCCTGCAATGGGTCTGCGCCAACGATGTCGACGTGCCGGTGGGCGCCTGCGTCTACACGCCGTTCCTCGGCGCCCGTGGCACCTACGAGGCCGACCTGACCGTGACCCGCACCGGCGCCCACGAGTTCCTGCTGGTCTCCAGCTCGGCCACGACGGTCCGCGACCTCGACTGGCTGGCCCGGCACGCCCGCGGTGCCACCGTGCGCGACGTGACCACGGCGTACGCCGTGCTCGGGGTGATGGGTCCACGCTCCCGGGAGCTGCTGTCCCGGTTGACCGAAGCCGACCTCGGCGAAGCGGCCTTCCCGTTCGCCACCAGCCGGGAGATCGGACTGGGCCACGCCACCGTGCGCGCGACCCGGATGACGTACGTGGGCGAGCTCGGCTGGGAGCTGCTCGTGCCCGTGGAGCTCGCCGCCGGCGCGTACGACGCGCTGATGGCCGCGGGCGCCGACCTCGGGGTGGTGAACGCCGGCTACTACGCGATCGAGTCGCTGCGGCTGGAGAAGGGCTACCGCGCCTTCGGCCGCGAGCTGACCCCCGACTACACGCCGGTCGAGGCGGGGCTCGTCTTCGCCACGGCCCTGGGTGGCGACAAGCCGTTCCTCGGCCGCGAGGCCCTCGAGGCGCACCGCGACCGGCTCCGCGGCGGGGGCCCGCGGCGTCGGCTGGTGTCACTGGTGGTCGAGAGCCCCGAGCCGATGCTCTGGGGCGGCGAGCTCGTCCTGGGCGACGGCGCACCCGCCGGCCAGGTCACCAGCGCCGCCTGGGGCGAGACCGTGGGGTGCTGCGTCGGGCTCGCCTACCTGCGCGCCGACGGCCCGGTGACGTCGGACTACCTGGCCAGGGGTGGCTTCGAGGTCGACGTCGCGGGGGAGCGGTACGCCGTACGACTCGCGCTGAAGGCACCGCTCGCGTAGCCGCGGTTGCGGATCGGTCGGCAGGGCATGATCGACTCGTGCGCGAGCCACGAGTCCCCGAACGTCCGCCGCCCGGGCCGCTCCCGGGCGCACTGCTATGCGTGGCCGCCGGCCTGCTGCGCGCATCGATCTGGCTCTTCGGTGCCTGGGACGTGGCACTCGCGGTCACCCTGGTCTTCGGTGGCCTCGTCGCGGTGCTCCTCACCGGTGTGCCGGGGTGGAAACCCTTCGCGACGGGCCTGGTCGTCCTCGCCGTCGTCGCCGGCGGCGGGTTCGCCGTGATCGTCCGCTGAGAGGGGCCTACCCGGCGTCGAGCATCCGGGCGAGGAAGCGCTGGGTGCGCTCCTCGCGCGGCTCGGTGAGCACCTCGGCGCCACCCCGCTCGGCGACCACGCCGCCGTCGAGGAAGAGCACCTGGTCGGCGACGTCGCGGGCGAAGCGGACCTCGTGGGTGACGATCACGAGCGTCCAGTTCTCGGCGGCGAGGTCACGGATGACGGAGAGGACCTCGCCCACGAGCTCGGGGTCGAGCGCGGACGTCGGCTCGTCGAGGAGCAGGACCTCGGGCTTGAGGGCCAGCGCGCGGGCGATGCCCACCCGCTGCTGCTGCCCGCCGGAGAGCTGGGAGGGGTAGGCGTCCTCACGGCCGGACAGGCCGACCTGGTCGAGCAGCTCGCGCGCCGCCGCCGTGGCCTCCTCGGGGTCACGGCCCTGCACCTGGACCGGCCCCTCGATCAGGTTGCCGAGGACGGTCTTGTGGGGGAAGAGGTTGTGGGACTGGAAGACCATGCCGCTGCGGGCGCGCAACGCCTTGACCGCGCGCCGGTAGGTGGCCTTGTCGGTCGGAGGGGAGCCGAAGTCGATGCTCGCGTCGCCGATCCGCACGAGGCCGGACTCCGGGGTCTCCAGGACGTTGAGCGAGCGGAGCACAGTCGTCTTGCCCGAGCCCGAGGGCCCGAGCAGCACGGTGACGGTGCCCGCGGTCGCCGTGAAGTCGACGTCCCGCAGGACCTGCTGGTCGCCGAAGGACTTCTCGAGCCCCTGGACCTGGATCAGCGCGTTCATGCGAGGTGCCTGCCCAGTCGTCGTTCGAGCGGAGCCTGGGCCAGCGACACCAGGTAGCAGACCACCCAGAAGTAGAGGGCAGCCATGGCGTAGAGCGGGAGGTACTCGGTCGTGCTGGC
>JAOPXF010000322.1 GCA_025965295.1 Nocardioides sp. | reverse complement strand
CGGCACGAGGTCGCTGCCCTTGCCGAACAGCATGCCGAACTCCTCCTGCTGCCCGGCGGCCTGGAACTGGCCGACGATCGTGCTCCCCGGGATCTCGACGGCGGTGATGTAGAACGCGGTCGGCAGGTCCATCACGATCGCGTCCACCTGGCCGTTGAGCAGCGCCTGCTTGGGGACGTTGTTGTTGTGGAACACCAGCGGGTCCTCGCCGGGCTGGATCTCGTCGCGGATCGCGGTGAGGCTCGTGGTGCCGGTCTGGGCCCCGAGCTTGAGGCCCTTCAGGTCGGCGAAGGAGGTCGGCGTCGCGCCGTCCTTCTTCAGCACGACCACGGCCTGCGCGGCGGCGTAGTAGCCGTCGGAGAAATCCACGACCCGGGCGCGCTCGGGCGTGATCGAGATCTGGTTGATGTCGAAGTCGAAGCGCTTCTGCCCGGGCAGGTAGGAGTTGTTGAACGGCACCTTCACCCAGCCGACGTCGCCCTGGTCGAACCCGAGGCGGTCGGCGACGGCGTAGGCGACGGCCGACTCGAAGCCCTTGCCGTTGACCGGGTTGTTGTTGCTGAACCAGGGCTCGTACGCCGGGGAGTCGGTCGCGATCGTGAGCGTGCCGTCCTTGAGGTACGTCGCGTCCTGCGCGCACTCGGCAGCCGTCTTGGTCGTGCTCTTCGGCGCGCTCGAGGTGTCCTCGGCGGGCGCGCACGCCGCCAGGGCGAGAGTCGACAGGAGGGCAGGGACGACGACGGATCCACGCATGCGCATGGACGAATCGTACGGTTTCAGTCGTGCGCGTGGCCGTGCATCTCGGGAACCACCGCCGTGACCCCGGCCACGCCCGATCGTCCACCGGTTCACCGGCACGGCACGAGGGGATTCCGGCTCGGCGGGAAGCCGCCTACGGTCGGTGCATGCTCCGGGCCGTCGTCGTCGCCACCCTCGCGCTCGCGGTGTCGGCGTGCTCGGCCGACCGCGAGCCGCCCGAGCCCGCACGGCCGACCGCGAGGACGTCGGCCGCCGACCCCTCCTCCACACCCCCGTCCGCGTCCGCGACCGCGACCGCGACCGCGACACCGTCCGCCCCGGCGACGCCTTCGACCTTCGACGCGGGCCGGGCAGTGCGGCACGTGCGGGTGCTGGCCGGCCGGATCGGGCCCCGCCTGGCGACCGGTCCGGCGTACCGGGAGGCGGCGGAGTACGTCGAGGGTCGGTTCAGCGCGGCGGGCTACGGGCTCGAGCGGCAGCGGTTCCCGGTCCCGGCGGGCGACTCCTGGGGGGTGCCGGTCGAGGCCGGTTCCTCGTTCAACGTCGTGGCGACCCCGCCGGGCTTCGACCCGGCCGCGCCGTACGTCGTGGTCGGTGCGCACCTGGACACGGTCGCGGTGGCGCCGGGCGCGGAGGACAACGCGTCCGGCGTCTCGGTCCTGCTCGAGCTCGCCCGGCTGGCCGCGGCCGACGGCACCCGGGTCCCGGTGGTCCTGGTGGCGTTCGGCGGCGAGGAGCCCCGGGGCCCCGGGGACGACCAGCACCACTTCGGCTCGCTGTCCTACGTGAGCCGGATGACCGACGTCGAGCGACGCCACCTCACGGCCATGGTCGCGCTCGACCGGGTGGGCGTGGGGGCGCGCGTCCCGGTCTGCACCGGGCCGCTGAGCCCGCCGCGGGTCCGCTCCGCCCTGCTGGGCTCCGCACGGCGGCTCGGCATCCCGACCACGACGTGCGGGGCGAACACGGCCAGCGACCACTGGTCCTTCGAGCAGGCCGGCTTCGCCGTCGCCCGGGTCGGCAGCACGCCGTACGCCGGCTACCACTCGGCGGCGGACGTGCCCTCCGTGGTCGAGCGCGACCAGCTGCGCCGGACCGGGGAGCTCATCTGGGCGTGGCTCCGAGCCCGCTGAACTGCCAGAACAGGCCCAGGTTGGCCGCCGCCTGCTCCCAGCCCACGACGCGGGGTGCGTGGTCCTCGCCGATTCGGTAGGGCACGAACTCCGCCGCCTTGAGCTGGTCGCCCCAGAAGACCGCCTCGAGCACCAGCCCCTCCCGGGTCTGCGGGGTCTCCATGTCGAAGACGAAGTTGCCGAGCGAGTGCACGACCAGGGCGTCGCCGTCCATCGAGGCGCCCTGGACCCAGTGCGGGTGGCCGCCGACGACGAGGTCGGCGCCGGCGCGGACCAGCGCGCGTGCGACCCGGCGCTGCACGGGCCAGGGGCGCTGGGTGTACTGCTCACCCCAGTGCGGCGTCACGGTGACGACGTCGACGGTCCGGTCGAGGCGGCGCACCGAGCGCAGCACGCGGTCGAGCTCGGCGCGGTCGAGCGGACCGGTGCGCGGCGGCATGCCCACCGAGACGACCCCCGGCTGCCCCGGGGCGACCTCGGGGGTCTCGCCGATCGCGTTGAACGCGAGGAAGCCGAAGCGGATCCCGTGCCGCTCCACGACGGCCGGGCGCCGCGCGCCGGCCGGGCTCGCACCACCACCGAAGGGGTGCAGGCCGCCGTCGCGCAGCAGGTCGACCGTCCGCACCAGCGCCCGGTCGCCGAAGTCGCCGAGGTGGTTGTTGGCCACCCCGAGGGCGTCGAAGCCGGCGTCGCGCAGCCCCGCGCGCACCCGCGGGTCGGCGGCGAACGAGTCGCCGCCCTGGGTCGGCGCACCGTCGGCGGAGAGCGTGCTCTCGAGGTTGCCGACGGTGAGGTCGGCGGCCGCGAGGCGGTGCTGCATCGGACGCAGGGGGTACGACGGGTCGCCCTCGGCGGCGGCCCGCTGACCGACCCGACGGCCGAGCATCACGTCGCCCACGACGGTCAGGGTCGTGGGTCGGGGCGGCTCCTGGTCCGCGGCGGTCCGCAGCGGGTAGCGGGCGGGCTGGCGCAGCGGGTCGACGCCGCCGACGTCGACGGCGCGCACCTCGGGGCGCACCGCGCTCGCCGGGACCACGGCGAGGGTGCCGGGCGCCAGCGTCGCGAGCGCCCCGACCCGCCGGGTCACGGTCAGCGGCCCGGCCGGCTGGCCGAGGGCCGACCAGTCGTCGACGTCGCCGCGCACGACCCGCCGGGCCAGTCGCGGGGACACGTCGATCGGCGGCCGGCGCGGGTTCACGGCAAGGACGAGGGGCTGGTCGGCGGCCTCGGCCGTCGGGGTGGCCGTCGGGGTGGCCGTCGGGGTGGCCGGCGACGTGGTCGCGGGGCGGCCCGGGGCCGGAGCGGGGTCACCGTCGGGCGACGTACAGGCGGTGGGCAGCGCGGCGAGCAGGGCCAACGCGACCGCAGCACCCCGTACACCCATGGGGCCCACGGTAGGCGATGTGAGCGGCGTCCCATTGCAACTAGTTGCATAGGGCTGCCACGCTGGGCCCATGGCCCTCGAACACGCGCTGCTGGTGGCGCTCAGCGAGGAGCCGGCGTCCGGCCTGGACCTCGCGAAGCGGTTCGGCCGGTCGATCGGCTTCTTCTGGCACGCGACCCACCAGCAGATCTACCGCGTCCTGGCCCGGATGGACGCCGACGGCTGGGTGGACGTCACCCCCGTGGCGCAGACCGGCAAGCCGGACAAGAAGGTCTACGCCGTGTCCCCCACCGGTGCCCGCGTGCTGGCCGCGTGGCTGGCCGAGCCGACCCCGATGGAGCCGCTGCGCAGCGAGCTGGCCGTGAAGATGCGCGGCGCCGCCTTCGGCGACCCGGCGGCCGTGCTCGAGGTCGTCCGCGCCAACCTCGCCGAGCACCAGCTGCGGCTCGCGCACTACGAGCAGCTCGAGCGGCGCGACTACCCCCACCCCGAGACCCTGACCGGCCACGAGCTCGACCAGTGGCTGGTGCTGCGCGGCGGCATCCGCACCGAGCGGTTCCACGTCGAGTGGCTCACCGAGTACCTGGCATCGACAGGCTCGATATCCGAAAGCGTGCGATGACCTACCCCCACCTGCTCTCCCCGATCACGCTCGGGGACCCCTCGACGGGGCTCCGGCTGCGCAACCGCGTGGTGATGGGGTCGATGCACACCGGCCTCGAGGACAGCGTCCGCGACCTGCCGGCGCTGGCGGCGTACTTCGCCGAGCGCGCCCGAGGCGGCGTCGGGCTGATCGTCACCGGCGGCTATGCGCCCAACAAGCGGGGCTGGCTCAAGCCGTTCGCCTCCGAGCTGACCACCCGGCTGCAGGCGATGCGGCACCGCGAGGTCACCGGCGCCGTGCACGCCGAGGGCGGCGCGATCGCGCTGCAGGTGCTGCACGCCGGGCGCTACGGCTACCACCCCTTGAGCGTCTCGGCCTCGCGGCAGAAGTCGCCGATCACGCCGTTCCGGCCGAGCGCCCTGTCGACGCGCGGCGTGGACCGCACCGCCACCGACTTCGCGCACGCGGTCGCGCTCGCGGTGAAGGCGGAGTACGACGCGGTCGAGATCATGGGCTCCGAGGGCTACCTGATCAACCAGTTCCTCGCGGCGCGCACCAACGACCGCACCGACGCCTGGGGCGGCACCGCCGAGAAGCGGATGCGCTTCCCCGTCGAGGTCGTGCGCCGGGCGCGCGACCTGGTGGGCGGGGACCTCCCGATCGTCTACCGGATCTCGCTGCTCGACCTCGTCGAGGGCGGCCAGACCTGGGACGAGGTCGTCGAGCTCGCGCACCGGCTGGAGGAGGTCGGGGTCACCGTGCTCAACACCGGCATCGGCTGGCACGAGGCGCGGGTGCCGACGATCATCACCCAGGTCCCACCCGGGGCCTGGCGGTCCGCGACGGCCCGGCTCAAGTCGGAGGTGTCGGTGCCGGTCTGCGCGTCCAACCGGATCAACACCCCCGAGCTGGCCGAGTCGATCCTGGCCGCCGGCGAGGCCGACCTGGTCTCGATGGCGCGGCCGCTGCTGGCCGACCCCGACTTCGTGGTCAAGGCCGCCGCCGGCCGCGCCGACGAGATCAACACCTGCATCGCCTGCAACCAGGCCTGCCTCGACCACGTGTTCCAGAACCGGAAGGCGTCCTGCCTGGTCAACCCGCGGGCCTGCCGCGAGACCACGCTGGTGCTCTTCCCCACCCGGCGCGCGGGCACGGTCGCCGTCGTCGGCGCCGGCCCGGCCGGGCTGGCGGCGGCGGTCTCGGCGGCCGAGCGCGGCTTCGCGGTCACGCTCTTCGAGAAGTCCGACGCGCTCGGCGGCCAGTTCCGGCTGGCGATGCGGGTCCCCGGCAAGGAGGACTTCGCCGAGACGCTGCGCTACTACGCGCGACGGCTCGAGGTGCTCGGCGTCGACGTACGACTCGGGGTGGAGGCGACGCCGGCCGACCTCGCGGCGTACGACGACGTCATCGTCGCGACCGGCGTCGTCGGCCGGGTCCCGGAGCTGGAGGGCGTCGACCACGACAAGGTGGTGTCGTACGCCGACGTGCTCAGCGGCGCCGTCGTGCCCGGGAGGCGGGTGGCCGTCGTCGGTGCCGGCGGGATCGGGGTCGACGTCAGCCACTTCCTGACCCACGACCCGGCGGACACCCTGGACGACTGGATGGCGCACTGGGGCGTCGGCGACCCGTCCCTGCACCCGGGCGGGCTCACCGAGCGCAAGCCCCGCACGCCGGTCCGCGAGGTCACCCTGCTCCAGCGCAAGACGACCCCGATCGGCGCCGGCCTCGGCAAGACGTCCGGCTGGGCGCACCGGGCCGTGCTGAGGCAGTCGGGGGTCGTGCAGCTCAACGGCGTCACCTACGAACGGGTCGACGACGACGGCCTGCACATCACCGTCGACGGCGAGTCACGGGTGCTCGACGTCGACCACGTCGTGCTGTGCGCCGGTCAGGAGTCCGTGCGCTGCGTCTACGACCAGGTGCTCGTGCTCGGCTCCCCCGACGCGACCCCCCGCCGCGCGCACCTCATCGGCGGTGCCGACGTCGCCGCCGAGCTCGACGCCAAGCGCGCGATCGAGCAGGGCACCCGGGTCGCCGCCGCCCTCTGACCGCGACCTCGTACCCGGGCGGTTCTGGGCCGGGCCGCGCCCTTGTAACGCATGGGAAGTCGCCCGCTAGGTTCGGGCGGGTGATCGTTGACCTGACCGACGAGGAAGCCCGGGCCGCGCTGCCGCTGAAGTGGGGAGCGGTGGAGCCGGGGGTGGTGCCCGGGTGGGTGGCCGAGATGGACTACGCGCTGGCGCCGCCGATCGTCGAGGCGGTGACCGCCGCGGTGCGCCGGGGCACGGCCGGCTACCCGCCGTTCGGGGACGGCGGGGTCGGGGCCGCGTTCACGGCGTACGCCGACCGGCACTGGGCCTGGAGCCCCCCGGCCGACGCGAGCGTCGTCGTCGGCGACGTGATCGCGGGCATCCGGATCGCGCTCGAGGTGCTGTGCCCGCCGGGGCCCGTCGTGGTGCCGTACCCCTGCTACCCGCCCTTCCGCGCCGTCGTCGAGATCGCCGGCCGGGCGATCGTCCCGGTCGAGGTCGACCCGGACGCCGAGGACGCGGCGCTGGACCTGACCGCCGTCGAGGACGCGTTCCGGGCCGGCGCGCTGACGCTGCTGCTCTGCAACCCGCACAACCCCCTGGGCCGGGTCGCCTCCCGCGCCGAGCTCGAGGCGCTGGCCACGCTCGCCGAGGAGTACGGCGCCCGCGTGGTCGCCGACGAGATCCACGGACCGCTCACGCTGCCCGGTGCGACCTTCACGCCGTACCTCGACGTCGACCAGCGCGGCATCCTCGTCACGAGCCCGTCGAAGACCTTCAACACCGCGGGCCTGCACACCGCCCAGCTGGTCACGCTCGACCCGGAGGAGCAGGCCCGGCTGCGGTCGCTGCCGCTGCCGCAGAACCACGCCTACTCGCCGCTCGGCATGATCGCGGCCGTCGTCTCCTGGAGCGACTGCGACGACTGGCACGCGGCGCTGGTCGAGCGGCTCGACGCCCAGCGCACCCTGCTCGGCGAGCTCCTCGACACGCACCTCCCGCACGCGCGGATGCGGCCGCTCGAGGCGACGTACCTGCCCTGGCTCGACCTGCGGGCCTACGGCCACGACAACCCCGCCGAGCTCGGGCTCGCGCACGGTGTCCGCGTCGCGCCGGGCAGCGACTACCACCCCGGCCTGCCCGGCCACGTGCGGCTCAACATCGCCACCGACACCGACCGGCTCGAGCGGACGGTCAGCCGGCTCTCGGCCGCGCTCGTCTGACCGGCCGGGCGAGCCCGGCCCGGGGCCGCGCTCGTCTGACCGGCCGGGCGATCAGCTGTCGGCGAAGGCCGGCATGACCTCGGTGGCGAACATCCGCAGCGACCGCTCGAAGTGCTCGGTCGAGACACCGGGCAGCTGCATGCGGCAGACCAGGACCGTGGGGTCGATCTCGTCGCGCAGGTGCTGGATCTGGTCGATCGCCGACTCCGGGTCACCCACGACGTAGCGCGAGCTGAAGGTCCGGAAGTCCACCTGGCCCTCGTGCGTGACCAGCTCACCCGCGTCGTTGGTCAGGGCGCGCTCCCCCTGGGCCGACTTCAGGCCGTAGAGGCTGAACATCTCCGTGATCGCCGGACCGGCGATGGCCTCCGCCTCCTCCTGGGTGGGGGCGATGAAGACCTCGCGGATGACGGGGCGCTCGTCGGGCACATAGCCGGTCTCCGCCGCGACGGCGCCGTAGCGATCGAAGTGCGCCTTGAGCTCGCTGATGGTGTGCCGGGGCGACGCGGTCACGGGGACCCGGCGCTCGGCGGCTCGCTCCAACAGCCTGGGCCCGGACACGCCGTACCAGATCGGCAGGGTCTCCTGCACGGGCGCGGGGACGAGGTGTGCCCACGGGATCGAGAAGTACTTGCCCTCCCAGGTGAACGGCTCGCCCTTCCAGGCGAGCTGGAGGATGTCGATCGCCTCCTCGAACCGGCCCACCCGCTCCGCCATGGGGATCGCGAAGGCATGGAACTCCTCCGAGGCGTACCCGGGCGCGATGCCCACGCTGATGCGACCTTCCGAGAGGTTGTCGAGCACGGCAAGATCCTCGGCCAACCGGAGCGGGTGGTACAGCGGGACGAGGAGGATGTTCGTCGCCAGGCGCATGGTGCTGGTCAGACCCGCCGCCTTCGCCAGGACCATCAGCGGGCTCGGCGCCCAGCCATTGGACTGGAAGTGGTGCTCGGTGGTGTGGAACGACGTGAAGCCGAGCTCCTCGGCCAACGGGAGGAGGGTGTCCATCTCGCGATAGGCATCCAGGTTGGTCTGTTCACCGTTGACGATGAAGCTGAACATCAGTCCGAATTCCATGGCGATCCTTCGTTGGAGCGGTGGTGGGCTCATGCCGACGTGAGGGTCCCGAGGTGCTGACTCTGTGCAGGATCCGAGGGTAGTGACATCGGCGCGCGTGCCCTCGGGCAGCCTCCCGACACGAGACAGGAGCGCTCAGTCGTGCTTCGACTGCGAGGCGATCACCCGGGCGTACCACTCGAACGACTTCTTCGGCGTCCGCACCTGCGTCTCGTAGTCGACGTGCACCAGGCCGAAGCGTTGCGTGTAGCCCTCGGCCCACTCGAAGTTGTCCATCAGCGACCACGCGTAGTAGCCGCGTACGTCGACGCCGCGGTCGATCGCGGTGGCCACCGCCTTGAGGTGCCCCTCGAGGTAGTCGATGCGCGGCTGGTCGTCGACGACGCCGTTCTCGTCCGGGCCCATGTTGTAGGCGCAGCCCGACTCGGTGATGTAGATCGGCGGCAGCGCGGCGCGGTAGCGGGCGCGCAGCGTGATCAGCCACTCGCGCAGCGCGTCGGGCACGATCGGCCAGCCGAGGTCGGTGGTGTCGTAGCCGACGAGCTCGCGGAACTC
>JAOPXF010000290.1 GCA_025965295.1 Nocardioides sp. | reverse complement strand
GGGCACGCCGCCGCGGAACACCAGGGTCTCGGTGCCGCGACTCACCCCGGAGTGCAGGGTGCGCACGAGGACGTCGTCGGCCCCCGGCTCGGGCAGCTCGACGGGCCGGATCTCACCGACACCGGGTGCACGCAGCCAGAACGCGAGCGCCTCACGCGACACGGGCCCCTCCCTGCTCGGGCCCCGGAGTGAACCGAGGCACCGGTCGTCTCGTTCCACCGTCGTACCCCCAAGGACACGGAGGCAAGGTGCGAACGGTTCACCTCGGACGCCGGCTCGGTCCGGCCGACCGCGTGACGCTCACCCGCTCCGTGCTGGCCGGCGTCGTCGCCGTGCTCACCGTGGTGTCGTTCGCCCGCCCCGTGCCGGTCCCGGCGCTCGTGTCGATCGCCGCGGTGGCCCTGGTGCTCGACGCGGTCGACGGCTGGGTCGCCCGGCGCACGGGCACGGTCTCGCCGTTCGGGGCCCGCTTCGACATGGAGACGGACGCCTTCCTGATCCTCGCGCTCAGCACGTACGTCGCCCGCTCGGCGGGCTGGTGGGTGCTGCTGATCGGCCTGGCCCGCTACGCGCTGCTGGTCGCGACGTGGGTGCTGCCGTGGCTGCGCGAGCCGTCCCCGCCGCGCTACTGGGCGAAGGTGGTGGCGGCGGTCCAGGGCGTCGTGCTCGTCGTCGCGGCCTCGGGCGTCCTGCCGCAGCGGGTGACGCTCGCGGCCCTGCTCCTCGCCCTGGTGCTGCTCGCGGAGTCGTTCGGACGCCAGGTGTGGTGGCTGTGGCGGCGCCGGCCGGGCGACGCCCGCCGCACCCTCCGCCCCGTGCTCACCGGGGTCGCGGTCGTGGTGGTCTGGGCCGCGCTCGTCGCTCCGGACCGGGTGGACCGGCTGAGTCCCGGCGGTTTCGCCCGGATCCCGCTGGAGGGGCTGCTGGTGGTCGGACTCGCCCTGGTCCTGCGGGTCCGGGCGCGAGGGGTGACGGCGGTCGTCTTCGGTCTCGTGCTCGGGGTGCTCACGCTGCTCAAGGCCCTGGACATGGGGTTCTTCGCGGTGCTGGACCGGCCGTTCGACCCGGTCTCCGACTGGGTCTACCTCGGCCCCGGTGTGGGCGTCCTCGCCGACTCGGTCGGCACCGCCGGCGCGTACGCCGTCGTCGCGCTGGTCGTGCTCCTCGTCGCCCTCGTCCTCCTCCTGATGCCGTGGGCCGTCGCCCGGGTCACCGGCGTCGCGGCCGGCCACCGGCGCGCGGCCCTGCGCACGGTCGGGACACTCGGTCTCGCCTGGGTGCTCTGCGCGGTGGCCGGGGTGCAGGTCTCCCCCGTCGCCGGCATCGCCTCGACGAGCGCGGCCGGCTTCGCCGTCGACGAGGTGAGCCAGGTCCGGGCCGGCATCGAGGACCGACGGGTCTTCGCGCGGGCGATCGCCGACGACGCCCTCCGCGCCACCCCCGACGACCGGCTGCTGGCCGGCCTGCGGGGCAAGGACGTCCTGGTGGTGTTCGTCGAGAGCTACGGTCGGGTCGCGGTCGAGGGCTCGACCTTCTCGCCCGGGGTCGACGCCGTGCTCGACGACGGGACCCGACGTCTCCGGGCCGCGGGGTTCTCGGCCCGGAGCGCCTTCCTGACGTCCCCGACGTTCGGGGCGGCGAGCTGGCTGGCCCACTCGACGCTGCAGTCGGGACTGTGGGTGGACAGCCAGCAGCGCTACGACCAGCTGATCGGCAGCGACCGGATGACGCTCGCCGGTGCCTTCGAACGAGCCGGCTGGCGGACCGTGTTCGACGTGCCGTCGATCACCCGCGACTGGCCGGAGGGTGCGGCGTTCTACGGCTTCGACCAGCTGTACGACTCCCGCAACGTCGGCTACCGGGGGCCGTCGTTCAGCTACGCCACGATGCCCGACCAGTACACGCTGGCGGCCTTCCGGCGGCTCGAGCTCGCCGGGAAGCACCGGGCGCCGGTGATGGCCGAGATCGACCTGGCGTCGAGCCACCACCCGTGGGCGCCGCTCCCCCACCTGGTCGACTGGGCCGCCGTCGGTGACGGGTCCGTCTTCGACGGGATGCCCGAGCAGGGCGACTCCCCCGACGCCGTCTTCCGCGACCCCGACCTGGTCAAGGCGGCCTACGGGCAGTCGATCGAGTACTCGCTCGAGACCCTGGTCTCCTTCGTCGAGACGAACCCGGACCCCGACCTGGTGCTGGTCGTGCTCGGCGACCACCAGCCGCACACCTACGTGACGGGACCCTCGCCGGGCCACGATGTGCCCGTCTCCGTGATCGCCCACGACCCGGCCGTGCTGGCCCGGATCCGGAGCTGGGGGTGGCAGGACGGTCTGCACCCGGGGCCGACGGCGCCGGTCTGGCCGATGGACTCGTTCCGCGACCGCTTCCTGACGGCGTACGGCCGACCGTGAACGGGTCCACACTGAACCCTGCGGCCCCTTTCTCCGTGCCCTGGGTAGGAGGTTCGATGCCGGGGACTCATTTCGCCCTCATGCAGCAGCTGCACGACGAGCACGCCGCCGCGCTCTGGGGCTACTGCCTGCGCCTGACCGGTCACGACCGGGCGCGAGCCGAGGACGTCGCCCAGGAGACGTTGCTGCGCGCCTGGCGTCGCATCTCCGTGCTCGACGACTCCCACGGGTCCGTGCGCGCCTGGCTCTTCACGGTCGCCCGCAACATCGTCATCGACGAGTGGCGCACCCCCCGCTCGCGCAGCGAGCTGGCCGTCGCCGACGTGCCCGAGGGCCCCGCCCCCGACGACCACACCGACCAGCTGCTGCTCTCCTGGGTCGTGGCCGAGGCGCTCACCAAGCTGTCGTCGGAGCACCGCGCCGTGCTGCTCGAGTGCTACTACCGTGGCCTGCCGGTGGCCGAGGCGGCACGTCGGCTCGGCATCCCGGAGGGGACCGTCAAGTCGCGTACCCACTACGCGCTGCGGGCGCTGCGGCTCGAGCTCGAGGAGATGGGGGTGGGGGCATGAGCTGCGACCTCGCGCACCACGACGGCTCCTACGTCCTGGGTGCCCTGTCCCCCGCCGAGCGCCAGGCGTTCGAGCGGCACCTGGACGGCTGCGCCGAGTGCGGCCGGTCCGTGCGCGAGCTGGCCGGGCTGCCGGGGCTGCTCGGCCGGGTCGACGCCGACGTGCTGGTCTCGCCGCCACCTCCGGAGCCGGTCCCCGACACGCTGCTGCCCGCGCTCGTGCGGGAGGTGCGACGGTCCCGACGGCGCCGCGCCTGGACGACCGCCGGTCTCGCGGCCGCGTCCGTGGCGACCGTCGCCGCCGTGTCGGTCGCGGCGGCCGGCGTCGTCGACGACGGCGGGAGCCCCGTGGCGGACCCCACGCCGTCCGTGCCTGCCTCGTCCGCGCCCACGGTGCTGCCGACCGGTGACCCCACGACGCCGTCCTCGATCATGGTGCCGGTCGGCCACGCACCGGTGCGGGCCACGGTGTCCTTCAACCCGGTCGACTGGGGCACCCGGCTGGACCTGGTCTGCACCTACCAGCCGCTGGGCGGCGAGTACGGCGACCCGCAGCCCACGACGTACTCCCTGGTCGTCCACACCCGGGACGGGCAGACCGAGCAGGTCGCGACCTGGCGGGCGCTCCCCGGACGCACGATGCGGCTGTCCGGGGCGACGTCCCTCACCCGGCGGGAGATCGCGTCAGTGGAGGTTCGCACGGCGGGCGGTCAGCCGGTTCTGCAGCTCCGCGCGTGAGAACAGCGGGTCCCGGATGAGCCCGAGCCCGCCCGCGAGGATCGCCACCGCCTCGGACACGGCGGCCGCCCACACGTAGGTGCCCGTCCACGACTCGTGGGTGCCGAAGAAGCCCACGGTCGTGGCGAGCACGAACGCGCCCAGCGTGGCGACCCCGAAGCCGAAGGCGAGGAAGAGTGGCAGCCAGTGCCGCCAGAGCAGGAGCAGGCCGGCGATCACGATCCCCGCGATCCCGTTGACCATGAATGCCGGGCCGACCACGTGGTCGTTGCTGAACCCGTCGAACCAGAGCCGCAGATGGACCGCGGCCGAGACCAGGACCGCTGCTGCGGCGATGATGCGCACCAACATGTGCGTTCTCCGTTTCGTCCGTGGGCAGCCTCGGACCGACCGAGGGCCTCACCGTGACTACGGGCCCGGGCGCCGTGCGGTTCAGACCGGACGGCACCTCAGCGTTTGCGAAGCCGCGCGGGCAGGGTGAACGTGGAGCCGGCACCCGTCGCGATCGTCAGCACGTCGGCGACCTTGGCGTTGTACGACGTCTGGTCGGTGGTGCAGAGGACCAGCCGGACCCGGTGTCCCTTGCGGAAGCGGTGGGCGAAGCCGGCCAGCCGGATCCGCACCGGCTTGCCGACCGCCGAGGCGGGTACCCGCACCGGTGCGATCAGCCGGTGGATCAGCGTCACTCCCCCGGCCCGGTCGACGTCGTAGACCTTGGCGAAGAAGACCATGTCCCGGCCGTTGGTGTTGGTGATCCGCAGCCGGGCGGACGGGATGCCCACGGCGGAGACGGCCCGGCGGAACGGACGTGAGGTGAAGGCCGCGAACTGCCCCTCGACCTCCTGGGGCGGTACGTCCGCGGAGCTCGGCGAGGAGTCCGGGCCGCTGAAGTTGGAGGTCTCCGAGTAGGCCGCGGGGTCACCGCCGGTCGGGTTCGTGATCAGCGCCGACCCGGCCGTGACCTTCGCACCGGGCGCCTTCAGGGCGTTGCTGCCCGAGAGCGTGAAGGTGGTGGCGTGCCGGCGCAACGGGAAGCGCGCGGCGGCGCCGTACTGCTCGTCGTCGGGACCGTGGCCGCGGTACTTCACCCAGTCTCGGTAGTAGGTGAACGCCGGCCCGCGTCCGCCGTGGGCGCCGCGCAGCCAGTGGTCCATCCAGCCGAGCGAGCGCAGGCTCAGGTAGCAGCGGTCCATCCGCCGGACGCTTCGCAGCGTGCCGTCGTAGGCCTCGCACTCCCCCGGCTGCGAGTTGTAGCCGCCGTGGCCGCCGGAGTTCCAGATCATCCCGACCGGGACGTGGCGCCGCTTCAGGGCGAGGTACGTCGCGGTGGCGTCGTTGAGGTTGAAGAGGGTGTCGCTCTGGCCCTGGACGAGCAGCACGGGGACGTCGACCCGCTTCAGGTACGTCGAGGCGGACGCGTGCGCGATCAGCCTCCGCGACTCGGCGTCGGAGTCGCCGGTCGAGGTGAGCAGGTCGTAGGTGCGGCACAGGGCGAGGTAGTAGCCCGGGCAGCTGGCCGCACCGGCGATCTCGGCCGGGTCGCCGCTGGCGGTCTTGGCGCCCGGGCAGTCACCGCCGCCCGAGGCGGGCTGGGTGTTGCCGAGCGCGTAGAAGAGCGAGGTCCATTCCTGCTTGAAGACCCCCTGCGTGTTCAGCCCGTGGGTGAGGCCGGTCCGGTCACCGGGGACCACGCGGTTGTTCGGGTCCAGCGAGTAGATCAGGTTGTTCCAGGTGCGGCCCACGACGCTCGTGCGGATGCGACGGTCCGCGGCGGCCAGGGGCAGCTGGATACCACCGCCGTACGATCCGCCGATCGTGCCGACGACCGCGCCCCTGCCGTCGTGCAGCACGTCCCGGCGCGGCTCCAGGACCTTGTCGATCAGCTGGGAGGCGCTCTTCACGTCGTAGTCGGCCGACTGCAGGGTCACGCAGCCGCCGCTGTCCCCGAAGCCGGACGAGGTGTAGGTCAGCACGACGTACCCGTGCGCGGCGAAGAAGCGGGCGGTGCTGACGACCTCGGCGGAGTCCTTGGTGAGCCCGAAGCCGTGCGTCATCAGGATCGCCGGCTGTGGGTGCCGTCGGTCGGCGTTGCCCGGGACGTAGAGCGTCGTGTCGAGGTCGATCGCGATGTCGTCGTCGGGCCCCGTCGTCACGCGGACGAGCCGCTCGTGGGTCTGCCAGCTGTGCTTGCCGTGGGCGTTCTGCACGTGGTCGGAGCGGACCCGCTGGGCCGCAACGGGGACGGGTCCCGGGGCTGGTGCCGCCTGGGCTAGCGGCGCGAGCGGAGCGAGGAGCGCGGCCCCGAGGAGCAGGGACACCCCCCACGCCACCGAGCGGCAGTGGGCTGCGCGAGGACGGGTCATGTCTGTGACCGTACCCACGGACCCCGCGCCGGTAGGCGTGTATCCGGAACTTTCCCGGGAAGTGGCCTATCCCCTGCAACCGACCTGGAAGCCTTCCAAGACGTTCCCCGTCGTCGCGTTCACCAGGACGTGAAGGTCGCATGGCGGCGCCATTGCCGGCTCAGCGTCCGAAGGGCCCCGGATCTCCTGGGGAGCATCCGGATAGGCGACGTCCCACACGAGAAGGTCCTTGACCTCGTTGCTTACCAGGTCGCCGACCGGGGCATTCAGGTTCTTGCTCATCAAGGCGAGAGTCGCGACGGGCCTGGTGACGCTTTGTACGTCGGGTCGGATCGCGTCTTCAACAGCTGCCTTGATGGCTGTTGCCATGTCGATGGCCGGTTTCGCTGACGGAGCCGGCACCAGACTGACGCCGACGGCAGGGAAGAGCGACACCTCAGTTGTCCCCCCGGCGCTCCGGACCGTGTCGCGCCGCGAGGACGTGTGCGTCACCGACAAGAACGAGGAGATGCCCACGACCGAGACCACGGCGACGGACGCCGTGAACGCGACCAGTGCTCGTCGCACGGTCATGCGAGAAGGCGTGATCATGGAAGACACTCCAAGGCATCTAGTTGGTGGGATCGGTCCAGAGTTGCTTCTGCGTCGCGGAGACCGCGTTGTTGTGCCACCGGCTGGAGTCCGAATTCTGACTCCAAATGCCGTTGGGCATATCCGTCCATGTTCCCGAACTCTTGACCTTGTACTTCAGGCCAGAGAAGTTGGCTCGGTTGGTGTCGACTCCCGCGATGTCCTCTTCCCTGTAGCGCGCCTCCCCTGACAGCTCCATGTAGAACGGAGTTGCCCAGTTCCCCGTGTCTCCTTGCAGTTGAACTGTGTTGTTCACAGAAACGTAGACAGTGTGGATGAGGGGCGCGCTATCGAAGTTTTCGACCCTGAAGGCATCCGAGTGCCCCGTGGAGACCGTCCCCGAGCTGTACCACGTAGACGTCACCCCGCTTCCGCGAGTCTGGGCAAAGTAGTGGATCCCCGGATGTCCGCCGTTGCTGGGCTGCCGCTCGTACCCTCCCTGAGCCCAACCGGTAACGGTGGAGTCCTTGGTCATCACGTACAGATTCGAGAACTCGGACGAGGCCCCACCGCTGCAAAACTTGGGCTGCTGAACATCGATGTCGGCACGAACCCCGAAGAAGTCGGTGTGGCCCGTGGAGGACGAGTTCGTGTTGAAGGTGTCATGCCACGTTCCTGCACTGCCGCACGTGCTGGCAGACGCGGGAGACTGGATCAGAGGAACGGCGCATACGAAGCAGCCGACAGCCAGGGATGTTGCGACCGAGCCCTTAGACGACATCGGTGGCTCCTGTCAAGATGGTTTGACAGGAAGATACTCCCGGAGCGACTGCGGTGACAAGAAGACCGCGACCGAGCAAGGGACCTGCCAGCCTTCGGCCTGCGGAGGGGCGCTGGCACCGACCTGCCAGAACGCGGAGCGACCGTCTGTCCGACGCGGGTGGTCTACGGCCGGGTAGGGGCCCGGCTGCCGCTCCTGGTGTTCCGGCGTCCTCTCCCCGTGTCTCCAGCGTGGGCCGGCGGCGCTGTTGTCCTCAGGGTCGGCGTACGCCTCA
>JAOPXF010000284.1 GCA_025965295.1 Nocardioides sp. | reverse complement strand
CTCCCGCGTCGTCGACTGGATGGTCAAGAAGTTCAAGGACAACAACGGCGTCGACCTCGCGGCCGACAAGATCGCCAAGCAGCGCCTCCAGGAGGCCGCGGAGAAGGCGAAGATCGAGCTGTCCGCGTCGAGCGAGACCACGATCCACCTGCCGTACATCACCCACGGCGAGTCCGGCCCGCTGCACTTTGAGGAGAAGCTCACCCGCAGCGAGTTCCAGAAGATGACCTCCGACCTCCTCGACCGCACCAAGAAGCCCTTCGAGCAGGTGCTCAGGGACGGCGGCGTCGCGATCGACAAGATCGACCACGTGGTCCTCGTCGGCGGCTCCACCCGGATGCCCGCCGTGACGGAGGTCGTCAAGGGCCTGCTCGGCGGCAAGGAGCCCAACAAGGGCGTCAACCCCGACGAGGTCGTGGCCGTCGGCGCGGCGCTCCAGGCCGGTGTCCTCAAGGGTGAGGTCAAGGACGTGCTGCTCCTCGACGTCACCCCGCTCTCCCTCGGCATCGAGACCAAGGGCGGCGTGATGACCACGCTGATCGAGCGCAACACCACGATCCCGACCAAGCGGTCCGAGATCTTCACCACCGCCGACGACAACCAGCCGTCGGTCGAGATCAAGGTCGCCCAGGGCGAGCGTCAGATGTGGGCCCAGAACCAGGGCCTCGGCAACTTCGAGCTCACCGGGCTGCCCCCGGCACCGCGCGGCATCCCGAAGATCGAGGTCACGTTCGACATCGACGCCAACGGCATCGTGCACGTGTCCGCCAAGGACCAGGGCTCCGGCAAGGAGCAGTCGATGACGATCTCCGGTGGCTCCGCGCTGTCGAAGGACGACATCGACCGCATGGTCAAGGAGGACGAGCAGTACGCCGAGGAGGACGCCAAGCGTCGCGAGGTCGTCGAGATCCGCAACCAGGGCGACTCGCTGGTCTACTCGACCGAGAAGTTCCTCGACGAGAACGCCGACAAGGTCCCCGACGACGTCAAGACCGAGGTCCGCGCCGACGTCGACGCGCTCAAGGCCACCCTCGAGAACGCCGAGGCGAGCGGCGAGGAGCTCCAGGCCGGCATCACCAAGCTCGGTGAGTCCAGCCAGAAGATGGGCGCCGCGATGTACGCCGCCGCCGAGGCCGAGCAGGCCGCGGCCGGTGGCAGCACCGGCTCGACCGGCGAGGCCGACGACGACGTCGTCGACGCCGAGATCGTCGACGAGCCCGCCACCGACGCCACCGACGACGCCGCCGAGGGCGAGAACAAGTGACCGACGCGCCGGTCGGACACGGCACCCCCGAGGGGGAGGAGCCCGCAACGGCTCCTCCCCCGGAGGGGTCCTTCGGGGAGGAGGCGGCCGAGATGGCCAACGAGCCCTTCGAGACGGGCGCTGAGCGCCCTCCTCAGGAACCAACCGAGGTCGAGACGGCCTGGCGCGACGCCGACGCCAGCGACGCCACCGGCATGCCGGACGTCGAGGCCAGCGGTGACCCCGAGCCGGAGGACGACCTCACCCGCGCCCGCCGTGACCTCGTCGAGCTCACGACGGACCTGCAGCGGCTGCAGGCCGAGTACCTCAACTACAAGCGCCGCGTCGACCGCGACCGGGAGCTGATCCGCGAGAACGCGACGTACACCGCGCTCGCGCCGATCACCGAGGTGCTCGACACCATCGACCGCGCCCGGGAGCACGCGCCGCTCGAGGACGGGTTCAAGGCGGTGGCCGACCAGCTCGAGCGGATCGTCACCTCGAAGGGCCTCACCAAGTTCGGCGAGGTCGGCGACCCGTTCGACCCGACGATCCACGAGGCCCTCTCCCACATCGGCGAGGACCCCGACGTGACCGTCACGACCTGCAAGGTGATTGCCAAGGCCGGCTACCGGATCGGTGAGCGGGTGGTGCGCGCCGCGCAGGTCCTGGTCGTCGACCCGCCCTTCGAGACGCGCGCAGAGCGCGCTCCTCAGGAACCACCGAGCGGGCCCAGGGAGTGATCTCGACGGGCTCGATCGGCGGATACTCGATCAACCGGTAGTCGTCTCGACCACCGAACAGCACGACAGAGGACGGAAGGGAGGTGCGCGCATGAGTGCGACCGATGGCATGCGAGCCGACTGGGCGACGAAGGACTTCTACGCCGAGCTCGGCGTCAAGAAGGACGCGACGGCCGACGAGATCAAGAAGGCCTACCGCAAGCTCGCGCGCGCCAACCACCCCGACTCCCACCCCGGCGACACGGCCAAGCACGACAAGTTCAAGGCCGTGGCCGAGGCGTACGACGTCGTCGGCGACGCCGAGAAGCGCGCCAAGTACGACGAGATGCGTTCGCTCTACGGCTCCAGCGGCGGCATGCGCGGCGGCTTCCCCGGCAGCGGGGGCGGTGCCGGGTTCGACCTCAACGACCTGCTCCGCGAGCGGGCCGGTGGGGGTGGCGGCTTCGGCGACATGTTCGGGGACCTCTTCGGTGGCGGCCGCGGCCGCACCCAGCAGCAGCGCCGCCCGCAGCGGGGTGCCGACGTCGAGACGACGGCGACGATCAGCTTCACCGACGCCCTCGACGGCGTCACGATCTCGCTCCGGCTGACCTCCGACGCGCCCTGCCCCGACTGTTCCGGCACCGGCGGCAAGCCCGGCACCCGGCCGCACATCTGTCCTGAGTGCGAGGGCGCCGGCTACGTCGTGGCCTCGGTCGGCGGCGCGTTCTCGATGAACGAGACCTGCCCGGCCTGTGGTGGCCGCCAGCTCGTCTACGACGAGCCCTGCCCCACGTGCCACGGCAGCGGGCGCGGCATGTCGGCGCGCTCGATCCAGGCCCGTATCCCCGCCGGCGTCAAGGACGGCCAGCGGATCCGGGTGCGCGGCAAGGGTGCCGCGGGTGAGAACGGCGGACCCGCGGGTGACCTGTTCGTGATCGTGAAGGTGTCGCCGCACCGCCTCTTCGGCCGCAAGGGCGACAACCTCACCCTCGACGTACCGGTGTCCTTCGACGAGCTGGCGCTGGGCGCGGAGATCAAGGTGCCGACCCTGTCGGGCGCCGCGGTCACGCTCAAGGTCCCGGCCGGCACGCCCAACGGGCGGACGTTCCGGGTCCGCGGTCGCGGGGCCAAGAAGGCCGACGGCACGACCGGCGACCTGCTCGCGACCGTCGAGGTCCAGGTCCCGGCCGTCCTCGACGAGCCGGCCCGTGAGGCCGTCCAGGCCTACCGGGACGCGACGGCCGGCAAACCGCTGCGCGCCAACCTCTTCGAGGCGGGTGCGTGATGGCCGGCCTGCCGCGCGAAGGCTACGTCGCGCCGAGCCCGGACGCCGCGGTCTACGTGATCAGCGTCGCCGCGGAGCTGACCGGCCTGCACCCCCAGACGCTGCGCACCTATGAGCGCCTCGGCCTGATCACGCCGGGTCGCACGGGTGGCGGCGGCCGCCGCTACTCCCACCGCGACATCGAGCTGCTCCGCGAGATCGCCGACCTGACCGCGGTGGGGATCGGGCTCGAGGGCGTGCGCCGGATCCTCGACCTCCAGAACCGCGCCCAAGCGCTCGCCCGCCGCAACGAGGAGCTGCTCGCCGAGCTCGAGGCCACTCGCGGCGCCCTGCGACAGGCGCTCGCCTCCGGTCGGGACCAGGGTCAGGGGCCGCCCAACCGCCTGCCCGTGCTGCGCCGGCCCGACCCGGTCCAGTCGCTCGTCGTCTGGCGCCGGCGTCCCTGAGCCGCCCGCAGGACGGGCGTGCTCAGCGCCGCTTGCCCTTCTTCCGCTCCTCGGGGACGGCCCACGGCGTCGTCGTGACCTCGTGGCCCTCGGCCCGGAGCCCGCGCGCGCGGAGGGCGTCCACGGTGACCGACAGGCCGCGGGCGATCTTCTTGGGGCCGCCGCGACCCGCGTCGAACGTGCGGGCGGTCACGACCATCTCCACGGGCTCGGCGCCCGACGCGGCCTCGGCCTCGACGGTCGTCCTGTTGATGCCGTCGGCGACCACGTCCATCCAGTCAATGTAGCGAGCGCGCAGTCCCGTGGGTCTGCGCTCCTTCACCCTGAACGACGCCTCGCGCAGGCCGGCCTCCAGGAGTATGAGCACCTCGACCAGGGGCGCGTTCGAGGTCGGGGTCAGCTGCGGGCACCTGCACTTGACCTCGCCGATGCTCCAGGCCGGCACCGCGCCGGAGGACACCATCAGTCCCGGTCGGCGGCGCGCCACGGGGTGGCGCTCACCTCGTAGCCCCGGACGCGCAGGGCCTCGACGGCGGTCGAGAGGCCATGGGCGGCCTTCTTGGGTCCGCTGAAGCCGGCCTGGTGGGGGCGACCGGTGACGGTCACCTCGGTGCCGCCCGTGCCCGCGACGGCCTCGACGTCCAGCACGGTCTTGTTGAAACCGGCCGCGGCCACGGAGAACCAATCGATGTAGCGCGCACGGAAACCCGACGGGCGCCGCTCCTTGACCTTGAACGAGGCGTCGCGCACGCCCGCCTCGAGGAGCGCGAGGGCCTCCTCGGCCGGGGCCGAGGTGGTGAGCGTGAGCTGGGGGTGCGAGCTGTTGAGCTTGCCGATGCTCCAGGCGGGGATTGCTTCGGTGGTCATGACGGCGAGTCTCCCGGATCGTCGGTGGCCAGGCGCGGCGGCGTCGGTCCCCGGCCGATCCGGGCGAACTCGACCTCCGCGGCGGCCAGCTCCTCTTGGATCCGCTCGGGGAGCTGCTCCCGGGCCTCGGCCAGGTTGCGCTGTGACAGCGCGACCAAGCGTCGGGCCTCCGGACTGTCGTCCTCACCGGTAAACACCGCGGTCAGCGTGGTCTGCCCGGCGTCGACCCGGCGCTGGACGTCCTGCCAGTCCCGGCCGAGCTCGCCCGCGCGGGCCGCCTCGGCGCGCCGCTCCTGCGACTGCTCCAGCGAGCGCCGGCCGTCGGCGGCCTCCCGCTCCAGGCGTGCGGTCAGAGCCTCCAGTCGGGCGGTGTACTCCGCCTCGTGGGTGCTCATGACGCCACGCTCCGGGCCGCGCCCTGGGCGAGGTCCTCGATGATCCCCAGCTTGTCGAAGATCGCGGTCTTGGCCTCGGCGAAGTCCTGGATCGCCGACGACACCGTCTCGATGATCGTGTAGATCAGGCGGACGGCTCCGATGACCTTGTTGATCTTGTCGTAGGCGTCGAAGGCGCCCTTCGCCCACCCGATGACGGGCACCGCCGCATCAGAGGCGAGGTCCAGCAGGGCGGTCGCGATCGTGTTAAGGGCGAGACCGATGCCGGAGCACGCGAGCTTGCAGACCGTCGAGATCGTCTTCGTGTAAGACGAGGCCGTCGCGAAGGCCGCGCTGAGGCCCAGGCAGCCCTCGGAGATCGTCGCCATCGCGGCCCGGAGGGAGTTGCCGGAGAGACCCTCCCAGGTCGCGGGAGTGCTGGCCACGCGCCCCGCGTGGTTGCGGGCGATCGCGGTGAGCGAGTCGCCGGCGTGGCTCCATGCCTCGGCGCAGCGGTAGATGCCCTGCCAGTCGCCGGCGAGCGGCTTGTAAACGCAGCGGTCCAGGATCGAGAAGCCGATGAACTTCTCGGCGACCCAGTCGATGCTGCCGAGGAGCAGCCCGGCGCTCCAGCGCAGGTCCTGGACGAAGTTCTCCGGCGCCTGCCCCGGGACGAGGTACGACGAGGCGTCGGCGACCTCGCCGACCGTCCCGACGAGCCCCCCGTCGCCGAGGCTGGCCACCAGGTCACGGGCGCTGTTGATGCCGCCGCCGAGGCTCTCGCCGGTGGCGTAGGCCTTGGTGACGAAGTACGACTCCACGGCGCCGTACCCGTCGTCGGCGCCGCCGCCGGCGGCCCCGAGGGTGGGCCCGTTCAGGTCGGGGTACGGCGCGTCCGCGGTGCCGCCGGGGCCTCCGAGCCGGGCGATCAGCTTGCTGAAGGCGTCGCCGACCTTGCCGTCGCTGTCGGCCAGGTCGGCGGCCGTGTCGCCCACGGACGCTGCGGTGGTCCGCTCGATCTGCCCGAGCGTCTGCGCGGCCTGCGAGCCGAGGTCGACCGCGATGCGCGATAGCGGGTCGAACATCGACAGCAGCAGGCCGGTCGAGTCGCCGATGTCGGCGTTAGCCGGCAGGTAGTCGGCGATCTTCTGGGCGTGGCCCTGCTGGCGTTGGAGCACCTGCTGGGCAAGGGAGAGCGTGCCGTAGTCGATCGCGATCTCGGTCATGGGGACACCTCATGCTGGGAGACGGGGCTACCCAATCCATGCCCCGCGTCGCCGGCAGTGAAACGCGCGGCGCGAACGCGACGGTGCCGCTCTGCGCCTCGGCCAGCGTGCGCACGACGTACACCCCGAGGCCGGTGCCCGTGGCGGCGGTGCCCGCCGGGCGGGAGTACTCGCGGAACAGCTGGTTCCGGGACTACGGGGCACGCTGGCGCCTCCGTCGGCGGCGCGTTCTCGATGAACGAGACTCCCGCCTGCGGCGGCCGGCAGCTCGTGTACGACGAGCCGTGCCCCACCTGCCACGGCAATGGGCGTGGCATGTCGGCCCGCTCGATCAGGCGTGCATCCCCGCCGGGGTCAAGGACGGCCAGCGGATCCGGGTGCGGGGCAAGGGGGCCGCGGGTGAGAACGGCGGACCGGCGGGCGACCTGTTCGTGAGCGTGAAGGTCTCACCGCACCGGCTGTTCGGGCGCAAGGGCTCGCGGCCGCCCACGCGGCGCTGCGCCAGGCGCCCGACACCCGTCCCGGCGAGGGCCCCCTGCGCCCATCCAACAAGCTGTCGGTGCTGCGCCAGCCCGCGCCCGGCCAGTCGCGCGTCGTCTGGCGCCGCCGTCCCTGACCGCTACTTCTTGCCGGCCGACCAGGGCGTCGTGCTCACGGCGATCCCGCGGCCGCTCAGGTCGCGGACCGCGGCCGACAGCCTCTCGGCCGCCCGCTTGCGACCGTTGCGGGCGGTGCCTTCGTAGCCACCGCGGACCAGAACGTCGGTGCCGTCACCGCCCGGCGAGGCGTGCACCTCGACCGAGGTCCAGTTGATGTTGGCGGCCGCGATCGAGACCCAATCGACGTAGCGGGCCGTGAAGCCGTCGTCCGCGCGCTTCTTGATCTTGAACCTCGCTCCCTCGAGCCCGGCGGCGATGCTCTGCAGCACGTCGGCGGTCGGGGCCGCGGCACTGATGGTCATCTCGGGGTGGAAGCTCGCGATGTTGCCCATGTTCCACGGGGGCACCTCGCCGCTCACCACACCCGCTCCGCGCGGTCGTGGGCGGTCCCGAGCAGCGTTCGCGCGGTCATGGGGACGATCGTGTCACGGGCGTGCTCATGACCTCGTCGTCTGGCGCCGGCGTCCCTGAGCGGACTATGCCGCCGCGGCCGCCACGTCCTCCTCGAGGTCGTCGAGGTCCAGGAGCAGCAGCTCCTCGGGCGAGCCCGCGGTCGCGACGATGATCCGGTCCCGCAGGGCGGACACTCCGCGGCCGTCGAGCCCCGCGAGCCGTTCGAGCAGGCCGTGCAGCACGCGCACCACGGACAGCACGGCGGCCATCTCCGCGAGGTTGCCCTGGTCGCGCCAGGACACGCCGCCGTAGGTCACCTGGGAGACCTGCTGCCCGGCGCCGCGGCAGTCGTACGCCGCGCAGCCCGGCCAGCCGGACCCCACCAGGTCGCGGTGGATCCCGCACCGGTCGTCGGCCTGCAGGTGGCCGCACGCCTGTCCGCCGGGCTTGTCCGCCCCGAAGCCGTCCGAGGCCCGGAACGGCAGCAGCACGCAGCACAGACCGAAGCACCGCGAGCAGTCCGCCTCGAGGACCGGCAGCGGGAGCGGCGGGGTCATCGGCGGAGTCATCGGCGGGGTCATCGGCGCTTGCCCTTCCGGCGGCTCTCGGGGACCGCCCAGTCCGTGGTCGTCACGGCGAGGCCGCGGCCCCGCAGCTCCCGGACGGCCGCCGACAACCCCGCCGACGCCTTCTTCCGGGCCTTGAGGTCGCTCCCGGTCGAGCGGACGGCGACCACGATCCCGGTCCCACCCTCGGCTGTCGATGCGCTGACCTGGAGCCGGGTCCGGTTGAGGGTCCCGGCCACGACGTCGAGCCAGTCGACGTACGAGGCCTGGAACCCGGTCGTGCCGCGGTGCCGGATCCGGAACCCCGCGGCGCGCAGGGCGGAGGCGAGGGCCTCCAGCGTCACGGGTGCGGACGTGCCCACCCGGAGCGTCATCTCGGGGAAGAAGGTCTTGACGCCCCGCCAGGTCGGGACCTCTGCCTCGGGTGCGTCGTCAGCCATGGGGGAGAGGCTCTCATGTGAGGCGGTCGGCGCCCCGGGCCCGTGGCGCCTCAACCCCGGTAGAGTTGAGTGGAACAGACTCAACTTCTGGTGCGTTGGATCCGTGACGAGCATGCTCGTCCCCAGCACAGACACGATCCACAGGAGAGTCGCATGAGCCAGTTCGGGGCAGACAAGTTCACGACCCGCAGCCGTGAGGTCATCGAGGCCGCCCAGGTCTCGGCCACCACCGGCGGCAACACCTCGACCGAACCCATCCACCTCCTCGTCGCACTGCTCCGCCAGACCGACGGCACCGCCCGCAACCTGGTCACCAAGGCCGGCGTCGACGTCGACGCCCTGACCCGTCGGGCCGAGGCCGTGCTCGACGCCCTGCCCAAGGCCAGCGGTGCCACCGTCCAGCAGCCCGGCGCGTCCGCCGCCCTGACCCGGGTGCTCGCCGGCGCGATCGACCTCGCCGCGGGCATGAAGGACGAGTACGTCGCCACCGAGCACCTGCTGATCGCGGTCGCCGGCACCGAGAGCTCCGCCCAGAAGGTGCTCCTCGACGCCGGCCTCACCGAGCAGGGGCTCCGGGAGGGACTCACCGCTGTGCGCGGCAACCGGCGGGTGACCAGCCAGGACGCCGAGTCGACGTACGAAGCACTGGAGAAGTACTCCGTCGACCTCACCAAGGCGGCCGAGGACGGCCGTCTCGACCCGGTGATCGGGCGCGACGCCGAGATCCGCCGGGTCATCCAGGTGCTGAGCCGGCGCACCAAGAACAACCCGGTGCTGATCGGCGAGCCCGGCGTCGGCAAGACCGCGGTCGTCGAGGGGCTGGCCCAGCGCGTCGTCGCGGGTGACGTCCCCGACTCCCTGAAGGGCCGCCGGGTGCTGTCGCTCGACCTCGCCGCGATGGTGGCCGGTGCCAAGTACCGCGGCGAGTTCGAGGAGCGGCTCAAGGCCGTCCTCGAGGAGATCAAGGACGCCGGCGGTCAGATCATCACGTTCATCGACGAGCTGCACACGGTCGTCGGGGCGGGCGCCGGCGGCGACTCCGCGATGGACGCCGGCAACATGCTCAAGCCGATGCTGGCCCGCGGCGAGCTACACATGATCGGTGCGACGACCCTCGACGAGTACCGCGAGCGGATCGAGAAGGACCCGGCCCTCGAGCGCCGCTTCCAGCAGGTCTTCGTCGGGGAGCCCAGCGTCGAGGACACCATCCAGATCCTCCGCGGCATCCAGGAGAAGTACGAGGCGCACCACGGCGTCCGGATCACCGACGCCGCGCTGGTCGCCGCCGCGACCCTCTCCGACCGCTACATCCCCGGTCGCCAGCTGCCCGACAAGGCGATCGACCTGATCGACGAGGCCGCCTCCCGGTTGCGGATGGAGATCGAGTCCTCGCCCGAGGAGATCGACCAGCTCCGCCGGGCCGTCGAGCGCCTCAAGATGGAGGAGTTCGCACTGGAGAAGGAGTCCGACGACGCTTCGGTCGACCGGCTCGAGCGGCTGCGCGCGGACCTCGCCGACCGGGAGGAGGAGCTGCGCGGGCTCGAGGCCCGCTGGGAGCGCGAGAAGACCACGCTCGAGGGCGAGGGTGAGCTGCGCCGCCAGCTCGACCAGCTCCGGATCGAGGCCGAGCGGCTGCTGCGCGAGGGCAACCTCGCGGGCGCCAGCGAGATCAACTACGGCAAGATCCCCGAGCTCGAGCGCCAGATCAAGGCGGTCGAGGACGCCGAGACGGCCGCCGAGGACGGCGGCGCCGAGCCGCTGGTCGGCGAGAACGTCGGTGCGGAGCAGATCGCCGACGTCGTCGAGGCCTGGACCGGCATCCCCACCGGCCGGATGCTCGAGGGCGAGACCGCCAAGCTGCTCCGGATGGAGGAGGTCGTCGGCGAGCGGCTGATCGGCCAGAAGCAGGCCGTCAACGCCGTGAGCGACGCCGTACGTCGATCCCGCGCGGGCATCAGCGACCCCAACCGGCCGACCGGCTCGTTCCTGTTCCTCGGCCCGACCGGCACCGGCAAGACCGAGCTGGCCCGGGCGCTCGCCGACTTCCTCTTCGACGAAGAGCGGGCGATGGTGCGCATCGACATGAGCGAGTACTCCGAGAAGCACTCGGTCTCGCGCCTGGTCGGTGCCCCTCCCGGCTACGTCGGCTACGACGAGGGCGGCCAGCTGACCGAGGCGGTCCGCCGCCGCCCCTACTCGGTCGTGCTCCTCGACGAGGTCGAGAAGGCGCACCCGGAGGTCTTCGACATCCTGCTGCAGGTCCTCGACGACGGTCGCCTGACCGACGGCCAGGGCCGCACGGTCGACTTCCGCAACACGCTGTTGATCCTGACCAGCAACCTGGGCTCGGCGTACCTCGTCGACCCGACCCTCGACCCCGACAAGAAGCGCGAGTCGGTGCTGGCGGTCGTGCGGTCGTCGTTCAAGCCGGAGTTCCTCAACCGGCTCGACGAGATCGTGCTCTTCGACGCGCTCACCCGCGACGAGCTGGCGCGCATCGTCGACCTGCAGCTGGGCCTGCTGGAGAAGCGGCTGGCCGTGCGCCGGATCACCATCGAGGTGAGCGAGGACGCCCGGGCCTGGCTGGCCGAGACCGGCTTCGACCCGGCGTACGGCGCCCGTCCGCTGCGGCGGCTGATCCAGACCGCGATCGGCGACCCGCTGGCGAAGCTGCTGATCGGCGGGCAGGTCGTGGACGGCGGGACGGTCCACGTGGACCGGGGCGAGGAGGGTCTGACCCTCACCGCCTGAGCGCGGTTGGGAGGCGTTTGGTGGAATGGGTCCATGACCGAACCCGCCGCGCCGCCCCGACCGCGACAGGTCACGCTCGCCGCGTGGCTGATCATGCTGGGGTCGGTGTTCGTGGTGCTCTCGGCCTTCGAGCGCGTCGCCGGCCTCCAGACGCTCGAGACCCAGCAGTCCGTCGAGCGGTTCCTCAGCGAGCCGCCCGGTGACGGCCTGGGTCTCGGCGTGCAGGGCGTCCTCGACCTGCTCCGCACGCTCGCCATGGTCGCGGGCGGGTTCGCGGCGGCCGCGGCGATCCTGGGCTACCACGTCCTGCGCCGCTCGCGGAGCGCCCGGCTCGCGCTGACGATCCTGGCCCTCCCGCTGTTCGTGACCGGCCTGGTCGCCGGCGGTTTCATGTCCTCGGTGGTCGCCGCCGCCGCGGTGATGCTGTGGTTCCAGCCGGCCCGCGACTGGTTCGACGGGATCGCCCGCGAGGCCCGGCCGGAGCTGGCCCCGGCACCCGCTCCGGAGGCACCACCCCCGCCGCGCACCGAGGCGCGACCGGTCGTGGGCTTCGGCTCCTCCGACAAGCCGTCGACGGTCGCCGGCCCGCCGGCCTCCCCGTCCTTCCCGACCGCGGCGCCCGGCTGGCCCACCGAGCCCACGCGGGCCGGCAGCGCTCGGCCGCCGGCCGTCATCTGGGCCTGCCTGATGACCTGGGCCTGCGCCGGCCTGGCCGTGGTCCTGATGGGCGCCAGCATCGCCGTCCTGGCCGGCAACCCCGACCTGGTCCTCGACGAGCTGCGCCGGCAGAACCCCGACCTCGCCGCCCAGGGTGTCACCGACACGATGGTCCTGAACGTCACGTTCGTCCTGGGCGGCATCATCGTCGCCTGGTCGCTCGCGGCCGTCGCGCTGGCCGTGCTCACGTTCCGCCGGGTCAACTGGGCCCGCATCGCCCTGGTCGTCTCGGCGGCACTGGCCGCGGTGCTGTGCCTGCTGGCGACCATCACCCAGGTCCTGATGGCGCTGCCGCTCGCCGCCTGTGTGGTGACCCTGGCCCTCCTGGTCCGCCCGGACATCCGCGCCTGGTTCCACTGACCCGCTCCGGGGGGATACTCCGCGACGTTCCTGCTGTTCCCCGGCCGTTTCGACCCCCGAATCGTCGCGGACTATCCCCCCGACAGGTCGGCCGCCGCCAGGCGGCGCAGCCCCTCCTCGATGATCCCGGGCTGCTTGCAGAACGCCCAGCGGACCAGGTGCCGGCCGGCCTCGACGTCGTCGTGGAAGACCTGGGACGGGATCGCGACGACCCCCGCCCGCTCGGGCAGCGCCAGGCAGAACGACAGCCCGTCGTCCCAGCCGAGCGCCGAGATGTCGGTGGTGGCGAAGTAGGTGCCCTCCGGGACGCGTACGTCGAGCCCGGCGGCGGCGAGCCCGGCGCACAGGAGGTCGCGGCGACCCTGGAGGTCGGCCGCCAGCAGGGTGGGGAAGTCCGGCTCCTCGTCGAGGGCGTGCGCGATCGCAGGCTGGAGCGGTGACCCGGACGTGAACGTCAGCCACTGCTTGGCCGCGAGCACCGCGCTGACCAGCTCGGCCGGCCCGGTCGCCCAGCCGACCTTCCAGCCCGTGAAGGAGTAGGACTTGCCCGCGCTGGAGAGGGACAGGGTCCGCTCGAACATCCCCGGCAGGGTCGCCAGCGGCACGTGCTCGTGGTCGTCGAAGGTGAGGTGCTCGTAGACCTCGTCGGTGATCACCACGAGGTCGTGCTCGACGGCCACGTCGGCGACCGACTGGAGCTCGGCACGCGTGAGGACGGTCCCGGTCGGGTTGTGCGGTGAGTTGAGCAGCACGAACCGGGTGCGCGGGCCGACGGCGGCCCTGAACTCGTCGGCGTCGAGGCGGAAGCCCGGGGCGCGCAGGGTGACCGGCCGGCGTACGCCGCCCGCCATCTGGATCATCGCCACGTAGGAGTCGTAGTAGGGCTCGAGGACCACCACCTCGTCACCCGGGTCGACCAGGCCGAGCAGCGCCGCGGCGATCCCCTCGGTGGCACCCGTCGTGACCACCACCTGTGAGTCGGGGTCGAGCTCGAGGCCGTAGTGCCGCTGTTGGTGTCGGGCGATCGCCTGCCGCAGAGCCGGGATCCCGATGCCGGGCGCGTACTGGTTCTGGCCGCCCTGCAGGGCGGCGGCGGCCCGGGCGATCACGCCCGGCGGGCCGTCGACG
>JAOPXF010000280.1 GCA_025965295.1 Nocardioides sp. | reverse complement strand
TGGCGCTGGGTCTTCCTGGTCAACGTGCCGATCGGGATCGCCGCTCTCTTCGTGGTCCTCCGGACCCTGCACATCCACGCCCGTCCGGTCGACCGCTCGACGGTGCGGATCGACTGGTGGGGCGCGGTCAGCCTCGTCGTCGCCCTCGTGCCGCTGCTGACGGTCGCCGAGCAGGGCCGGGAGTGGGGCTGGGGCGACCCCCGGTCGCTCGCCGCCTTCGTGATCGGCGGCGCCGGCCTGGTCGCGTTCGTCGCGGTCGAGGCCAGGATGGGTGACGCCGCCCTGATCCCGCTGCGGCTCTTCCGGATCCGGGCCGCGGCGGTGGCGATCTCCGCGAGCGTCATCGTGGGCATGGCGATGTTCGGCGGCATCATGCTGCTGCCCCTGTACATGCAGATCGTGCACGGGGCCTCGCCCACCGAGTCCGGCTTCCTGATGCTGCCGATGGTGGTCGGCATGATGGCGGCCTCGATCGGCTCCGGGCAGGTGATCTCCCGCACCGGCCACATCCGGCTCTTCCCGATCGGCGGGTCCGGCCTGATCGTGGCGGGGCTGCTCCTGCTCTCGCGCGTCGGCGCCGACACGCCGCTGCTCCTGGTGAGCCTCTCGATGTTCGTCCTCGGCCTCGGGCTGGGCAACTGCATGCAGCCGCTGCTGCTGATCCTGCAGAGCGCCGTGCCACCCAGCGAGATCGGCGTCGCGTCGAGCTCGGCGACGTTCTTCCGTCAGATCGGCGGCACGCTCGGCGTCGCGATCTTCCTCTCGATCCTCTTCGGCAGCGTCGGCGGCAACATCCAGGACGCCGTGCGCGAGGAGTCACGGACGGCTGCCTGGCAGCAGACGGTGCGCGACCCCGCCGTCCGCGCCGACCCCCTCGACGGAGCCGTGATCGACTCGCTCACGCACCCGACTCCCGACGGGGGAGTCCTGGGGCAGGTGCAGGACGACTCCTCGATCGTCGACCGGATGAACCCCGTGCTCGGCCATCCGTTCAAGGTCGGGTTCGCGGACTCGATGTCGTTCGTGTTCCTGATCGCCGGAGGGGTCGGGATCCTCGCCTTCCTCATCCTGCTGCTGATGCCGCCGGTCGAGCTGCGCGCCACCTCCGCGAGCGCGGCGATGCGGGCCGCCGACCCGGCGCGCTGATCGCGGCTCACCGCCGGGCCGGGTCGCATCTGTTTGGATGGAGCCATGACCGAGCACGCCGTCGACCCGGCCATCACTGAGGCAGTCCAGGCCATCTCGAACAGGTTCGGGGCCCCGGGCCTCGAGGAGATGATCGAGGCCGCGACCGAGGAGCTGGCGCGCGCCCGCGCCGCTCTCGAGGAGCTGGCCCCGTAGGGCCGCTCCCGGAGTTGGCCGCGTGCCGGGCCCCCGTCGTACCCTTGTGGACTTCCCGTCCCTGAGAGGTACCTCTTGTCTGCGCACGGTCACCCCGACCCGCTCGACGTCGCGCCCGCAGGGCTCGAGCGACGAACCGGCGAGAGCCTGTTCTCCCGGCTCGAGCCGCGGCTCCCGGCGGTGTCGAAGCCCATCCAGTACGTCGGCGGCGAGCTCAACGCGAGCCTCAAGGAGTGGGACTGCGCACCCGAGGGGGAGACGGTCCGCTGGGCGCTGATGTACCCCGACGCCTACGAGGTCGGCCTGCCCAACCAGGGTGTCCAGATCCTCTACGAGGTGCTCAACGAGCGCGACTGGATCGTGGCCGAGCGCACCTACTCGGTGTGGCCCGACATGGAGCAGATCATGCGGGAGGACCAGATCCCGCAGTTCACCGTCGACGCGCACCGCCCGGTCCGTGACTTCGACGTCTTCGGCCTGAGCTTCTCCACCGAGCTGGGCTACACCAACATGCTCAATGCCCTCGACCTCGCCGGGATCCCGCTGCACGCGGTCGACCGCGGCGACGACGACCCGATCGTGCTCGCCGGCGGTCACGCCGCGTTCAACCCCGAGCCGGTCGCGGACTTCCTCGACGCCGCGGTGCTCGGCGACGGCGAGGAGGTCGTGCTCGCGATCTCCGAGGTGGTCAGGGAGTGGAAGACCGAGGGACGTCCCGGCGGGCGGGACGAGCTGCTGCGCCGGTTCGCGGTCACCGGCAACATCTACGTCCCCAAGTTCTACGACGTGGCCTACGCCGAGGACGGCTCGATCGAGGCCGTCGTCCCCAACCGGCCGGGCATCCCCTACCGGATCCGCAAGCACACGCTGATGGACCTCGACGCCTGGCCCTACCCCGCCAAGCCGCTGGTCCCGCTCGCGGAGACCGTGCACGAGCGCTTCTCGGTCGAGATCTTCCGTGGGTGCACCCGCGGCTGCCGCTTCTGCCAGGCCGGCATGATCACCCGCCCGGTCCGGGAGCGCTCGATCGCGACGATCGGTGCCATGGTCGAGAACGGCATCCGCAAGTCCGGCTTCGAGGAGGTCGGCCTGCTCTCGCTGTCCAGCGCCGACCACACCGAGATCGGCGAGGTCGCCAAGGACCTGGCCGACCGCTACGAGGGCACCAACGTCTCGCTGTCGCTGCCGAGCACCCGGGTCGACGCGTTCAACATCACCCTCGCCAACGAGTTCTCCCGCAACGGCCGCCGGTCCGGCCTCACGTTCGCGCCGGAGGGCGGCAGCGAGCGGATGCGCAAGGTGATCAACAAGATGGTCACCGAGGAGGACCTGATCCGCACCGTCGCGACGGCGTACTCCCACGGCTGGCGCCAGGTGAAGCTCTACTTCATGGTCGGCCTGCCCACCGAGACCGACGAGGACGTGCTCCAGATCGCCGACCTGGCCCGCAAGGTGATCGCCAAGGGGCGTGAGGTCTCGGGCCGCAACGACATCCGCTGCACGGTCTCGATCGGCGGCTTCGTCCCCAAGCCGCACACGCCGTTCCAGTGGGCCGCGCAGCTCGACCACGAGACCACGGACCGACGTCTCAAGCAGCTGCGGGACATCGTCCGCGAGGACAAGAAGTTCGCTCGGGCGATCGGCTTCCGCTACCACGACGGCAAGCCCGGCATCGTCGAGGGACTGCTCTCGCGCGGCGACCGCCGCGTGGGTGCCGTCATCGAGCAGGTCTGGCGCGACGGCGGCCGCTTCGTCGGCTGGAGCGAGCACGTCTCCTACGACCGCTGGGTCGCCTCCGCCGAGGCCGCTCTGGCCGGCACCGGTGTCGACCTCGACTGGTACACCGTCCGCTAGCGCGAGTACGACGAGGT